>NZ_QSPG01000023.1:0-23621 GCF_003436395.1 Collinsella sp. TM06-3
CTCGCAGACGCTCAAGCAGGAATACCTCGATACATACGAGGGAGATGAATGACATGATAGGCAAGAGCTATGCAAAGATAGCGATTGTTGGCTTTGTACTTTGTCTTGCAATGGTGCTAAGTGCATCATTTGCGAGGTATAGGTCCGAACAGTCGTTCATCGATGGCGCTGAAAATGGGTTTGGCATAGACGGGATGTATGTCAACGATGGCGCGACCAGGCCGTCTATGGCGATTCTTGCAGGCGAAGACATGGAATGGCAAATCTGTAATGACGATGGCTCTTGTATGAGTGGTCGTTTGGCCGCAACGAGCGACCCGAATTCGTTCGATCTTCTCGACAATGATGGAGCGGATTGCGGTTCTGTTCACCTTTCATATGCATCGCGAGACGGGATGGACGGCATCCTCTACGTCTCCCACGAAAATGGCAATTTCAAGATGCGCAGGACTAACCGGGTGCCGGCTTTTATCGAGGAGTGAGAGTTCCCGGCGGCCTGCCGATCAGACCGCCGGGGTATCGAATCCCGCATTCATCCGTACACACACGGATGGATGCGGGAAGTGTCCGGATGAAGTTGATAATCAAGGAAACAAAACCGTTCTGCCTGGGACGGCTTTGGCTTGGACTTTAACTACAACATCGCAATCGACACTTATCAGCTCGCGCAACGCGCATGGCCAAATCTCGGACGCTGGTGCATGGAGGACCTTCGAGATTTACTGGACATCCAAAACGACGACGCACACCGCGTGCTCGCCGACTGCGAAGACGAGATGGCTGTCTACAATGCGATCAGAAACGGCGTGAAGTCCGGAGAGCTTTCTGTGGAACCGCCGCGCCGTCGCGCGAGCCGACCGGGCAACCCGGGCAATCTGGTCTCGGCTCTCCCGGTCGTATTCCTACGATATCGCCCCTAAATCACCAATGTGTCAGATAAAGAATGATGCAATGGTTATGATCAAGCATACGGCGGATGCGGCGACTGCGCCTTTTTTCCTCTCCTTTAGTCCGACGAATAGGGTTGCCGTAAAGTAAAGGGCGGAAAGGCAGTCTATGGCAAGCAAAACGAGTTCCTTGGGCGGTTTCAGCAAAAGGTCGCTAGCAAATAGTAATGCAAGCAGGGCAAAGCCGATTGTGACCAAGTATCTCGATTGATTTTGCGACAGCATGGCAACTTCCTTTTAGAACATGTAAGTGAAAAGTCGGTACGATGCCATTGCGGTTGCAAACAAGCCGCCGCCAAGACCGGTTGTCACGAGACCGGCGATAACTTCAGCGGTGCCAGCAAGGTAGGGATCGCGCAGGCAAGACTCCTCCTTCGCGTTCAGCTTGACCTTGTGAGGGACGGTGCGGTTATTTGCAAATCCGTGAGAATCGGACCACGCCTTGGAATATGAATCCGTGCAGCGTCCGCGCTCAAAAAGGGATATATCGTATTTTTCATCGTAGTTGTCTCCGACGTAGATCTCGCTGCTCTCGGCGGGAGACCCCTCGTCGGCATAGGCTGCCGCAACGGGCACAAATGGTGTCATGACAAGGGAGAGGCAAAGAGCTGCTGAGACGATGGAGGGCAGGCATTTCTTCATGGCTGGCTCCTTAATCTGGCCTTTGATAGTTACTTGATGTCGCCTCCTTCCGCTTTATATCCGTTGTATTTGGCGTATTTCTTTAATAAGGCAAGAGGTTCTTCCTCTCCTTCGGATAAGCCGATGATGTTTCCTTGATCATCCAGTATGAATACGGACGGAATATGCTCAAGTTCATATTGGTCATACACGGTCTTATCTTAATCTATGTATATGGGAAAGTCTCCTTCATGGACCGAGGCTTCTTCAATTGTGCTGTCCTCGGAAACAGTGAAAAGGTTCTTCCTTAAGGCTGCGAAATTATCAAGTTGTTGCATATCTTCTATGAGAGATTCGCAGTGCTGACACCACGATGCCCAGAACATCAAGATATTTTCCTCATTAGGTTTTAGCTTGTTAAAATAATTGACGTTTCGGCCGAGGCTGAAATTTTGGCCCATTTTAATGGACAAAGATGAGGGATAAGCATCGTGTTGCGGTTTGATATTGACGGCGATTAAGGCGGCGAAACACGTCAGAGTCGCCAGGGTCAGTAAGGCGATAACGCATTTTCTCGGTTTCCAGCTCATGACAGATCCCTCTCTCATGGTGAAACGCATACGTTTTGAAACGGGATACCGCTTCGATTCGTTCCGGACGCGGATGTGGACGTAACTGGTCTCGGTGCCAAGTGCGATTTCAGTGCTGTATATGACTTAACGGGAATGTCCGAGCAGTGTCGGAGTCTCCATCTGGATTGTTCCGACTGGAACATCAGCCCGAATACACTGCATAGCGACTCCAACAAGAACGTCCCCGGCGTAATCCTTCCCAAGGCCCGCGACGGCTATCTTCTTCCTCCGTTTCGAGAGGTTCGCAATCTTCATGCCGGCCTCTCTTGCCTTCTCGCCCGAATCCCCGTAGCCCTGCTCGGCCAGCCTCTCGAGGCTCTCCTTGGCGGCTTCAGCTTCCTTCCTGTTGCCCTTCTCGAGTATCGCGACGCTCGTCTTGTAGACCCTGTCCCTTCTGGATTCATCCAGGAACGCGGCATCTTCCAGATCCGCCATTTTCTCGCGCACGGCGCCGCAGTTCCAGCAGGTACCGCGCTTGAGGTTCACCGCACCGCAGCCGCACTGCCACCACCCGTCGTGTTCGGAATGGACGCCCGCGCATTTGAAGGTATCGGCCCCCATCTCGGAGAGCAGGACATCGCGTTCCGACTCCTCGACCCCGTTGAGTGCGAGTGGCGCGGGGCTATCGATGTCGATCGGGTCGCCGAAGGAGGTCTCGCCGTCCGCTCGGGTCACAACGGCACGCGAGCCGGTGATAACAGACAGCTTGATTCTCACCGCCTTGGGCCTGAGCACCTCGCCGGCGGGCAGGTCGGCATCTAGGAGCGAGAAGTCGACGGTCTCCGTCTCCCCTCCCTCGCCCTCGAGCCCGACAGTGAACTCTATGCGGCTGATGGGTTTCGTCGATACGTTGACGATCTTTGTTTGGAGGAAGCAGGCTCCCATCTCGGTGTCTCTGGAAACTTGGATGGCTAACATCCTGACAGGGCAAAGCTCCTGCCAGGAGGGATTGGCGTCGCGGTAGGCGATCTTGTATTTCGACATTACTACACCTCGGGCAGGGCGTCTTCGTCCCTTTGTGCGCTGGGCGCCGGTGCAGCTCGGTCGGGCAGAGCGCAGACGATCAGGCCGACCATGAGCGCGGTGCCGAAAAGGCCGATGAACCAGAGGATTCCCGCGCCATTGGTGTAATGCCCCTTGGCCCTGGCAATCTTAACGAGCTCCGCTACGCCGCAGATGTTGGCGGCGATCGCCAAGAGAGGCAGGAAGAAGATTATCAGCTCCAGGCTTCTCATTTTTAGTCCCTTCTTCTCGACCGCCCGCCTCGACACCGGCGGTCCTCCGTAACTTCCGGTAACACCAATTCTGCTGTCCTTACCTGCGAATTTGTTGAGCAACAAATTCGATTGTGTGAGCGGTCGGTTAAGCTGCGCAGACGTTGGGCTAATTACTCTTTGCCGCTGCGGCAAGTCCAGCGCAACCCATTGGAATAGTCCTACGCTCAAGCCGTTTCTATTCACCCTGAGCGAATGGAGTCGCATATTCATGCAGCGGCAATTAACCTTCGGGGGGGGGGTATCTCCTAGAGGTATCCGCCTTCGCGGGCAATCTATCATCGAGTACGTCCTGATTATCGCGGTCATCGGCCTGGTGATCGTGTTCGCGGGACCCAGCGTGGCCGGGGCCATCCGAAACCAGTTCAACCTGGTCGGCAACACGGTGAACAGCGGGGCGACCGGTGGCGTCGAGGACGGTGGAACATCCGGTGGCGGCTCCACAGGGGCCGATTCCGCGACCGTCCAGGCGGCCATCGCCAAGGACGCGAAGGACTGGACGCTCGGTGAGCAGAAGGCCGTGGCAGAGGACATCGCCACGAAGGGCAAGGCGTCTCCCGCCTACGCCAAGGCGAAGGCCGCCATGGATGCCGGCACCAAGTTCACGATGAAGCTCACCGATGGGAAGACGCTCGAATACCGCATCATCGGCATCAACCATGACGATTTGGCCGACGGCTCGGGCTAGGCGGGGCTGACGTTCCTCACCACCTCGACGGGTATTTCGCCCCGCATGAACGCCACCGACACCAACGCCGGTGGCTGGGAGAAGTCGGAGCTCCGTGCGAAGATGAACTCCGGCGAGATCTGGAGCCTCATGCCGCCCGATTTCCAGTCCAAGGTGAAGACCGTCAGGAAGCTCACGAACAACGTCGGCGGAATCGATAAGAACGCCGCCGTAACCGCGACCTCGGACAGGCTGTTCCTTCTCAGCTACTCCGAGATCGCGCCCTGCACCTCCCATTGGACCTCCGACTTCACTTCCCTTTGGGCCTCTGACTACCCCTGGAGTTCCTCCGAGGGTAGCCAGTACGAGGCCTTCAAGGGCAAGGTGACGAATAACGATAATCCCAACTCTGCCATTGCCATTAGCAGCTTATGGTGGGAGCGTTCGGTGTTACCGAAACTTTCTGCGTACTTCCTCGACGTCACCGGCACTGGCAGGCCGTCGCGTGGCGACGACGCGAGCGCTTCGCTTTGCGTCTGCCCCGCTTGGTGCTTCTAGCCTGGCTTCTAGCTTGTCTAGCGAAAAGCCTGCGCAACTTCGCGCGGGCTTTTCTTTTGGCGGTTACTCGAACGGTCTGATGTTCGTGGCACAGGTAGTCGGGTTGAGGGGAAATGGGGTCATACAGCGGCTCTCAGAGCGCCCGCCGCACTCCCCCGCCATTGCCCTGCGGCGTCCTCGTATAGAGCCCATCCTGCTTGGCGTTTCGTTGCAACAGCCCACATGTCCACCGATCAAGTGAACTACTGGAATAAAAACAGCGACACGCTTGTCCGTTATAGTCGCTATATCTGTGTTAATCGCCGCGATAAATACAGCCTGTACTCGGCTGCATACCAGCTACGCGTATGTAGATTCATATCGCGTTAATAAATCGGCTCAAGCGTGTGCAAAACGCGCAAGTAGCCGCAAAAAGCGAGTATCGCGCAGGTAGATTTTTGACACCCTGTTGCTTACTTAATATTAAGCAATTGCTTAAAACAAAAAAGGTCAGGCACTAGGTGCCTGACCTGCAAACTTCTGGTCGGGACGACTGGATTCGAACCAGCGACCCCTTGACCCCCAGTCAAGTGCGCTACCAAGCTGCGCCACGTCCCGAAGCTTTTGTTTGTTGCTCTGCTCTCGCTCGCAACAGGGAATATATTAACCCGAAACTTTAGACTTGTGCAAGAACTTTTTTACAAATTTTGAAGCAAGTTCAAAATTGTATCTGCGAGCTGGGGTTTTGTTAGAACGGGAAGTTCTTGCGTACCCGTTGTGCTCACAATCCAGGCTTTGTTAGTGTCGGTTCCAAAGCCTGAATCGGCGCGCGAGACATCGTTGGCGATAATAACATCGCAACCCTTGCGGACAAGTTTGCGCTGCGCGTACTCCACGACGTTATCGGTCTCGGCCGCAAATCCGATCACGCATCGCTCGCCTTTCTGACGCGAGAGCTCGGCCAAAATATCGACCGTTTCGACGAGCTCGATTCGATCCAGGCGCTCGTTGGCCTTTTTGAGCTTATGGTCCGCCGGGGCCGCCGGCGTGTAGTCGGCGACGGCGGCGGCGCAAATGGCCGCGTCGGCCGTCTGGAAGGCGCTCAGCGCTGCCTTGAGCATTTCTGAGGCGGTCTGTACGTGCACGCACTCCACGCCGTGGGGAACGTCGAGCGATGTCGGTCCCAGCACGAGCGTGACGGCGGCACCGCGACGTGCGGCCTCCCCCGCCAGGGCGATACCCATCTTGCCCGAAGAACGGTTGCCAATGAAGCGCACGGGGTCAATCGGCTCATGCGTGGGGCCGGCGGTAATGACGATGCGCTTGCCCGCCAGGTCTTGTTGCACGGGATTGAGCACCTCGCAGACGGCCTCGACGATGTCCTCGGGTTCGCTCATGCGCCCCGTGTCCACGTCGCCGCAGGCAAGGTAGCCACTGCCGGGTCCCACCACGCGGACGCCGCGCTCGCACAGCGTGGCCATATTGGCCTGCGTGGCCGACGCCTTCCACATGCCATTGTTCATGGCCGGCGCGATAACGACGGGCCGCGGTGTCGCAAGCAACGTTGTGGAGATGAGGTCATCGGCGATGCCGTTGGCCATCTTGGCGATGATATTGGCCGTCGCGGGCGCCACGACCACCAAGTCGGGCTCCTGCGCCAGCGAGATATGGTGGATGGGGTCAGACGGGTCGTCGAATAGCCCAACCGCGACCGGCTCATTGGTGAGCGCGCGGAAGGTGAGCGGCCCCACAAACTCAGTGGCATGCTCGCTCATGACGACCTTGACGTGCGCGCCGCGCTTTTGGAGCAGGCGCACGATATTGCACGACTTATAGGCGGCGATCCCGCCGGTAATGCCCAGCAGGATCGTTTTTCCCTCAAGTTGCATTGAATTGTTGGGTGCCGCCATCGTTTAAGCTTCCTTGCTCGGGAGCACCAGCAGGCGGTGGCAGTACGGGCAGTGCGTAATCTCGCTACCGTCGTGGTTGAGGTCGCTCATGGACGATGCCTGCAGCGCGGTGTGGCAGACCGTGGGGATGTTGCCCTTGATGGTCTCGACGGCCAGGCCGCGGAACTGCTTGAGCAGACGTTCGTAATCGGTGAGCACGTCGGTCGGCAGCGTGGCGGCAAGGGCGGTGCGCTCCTTGGTGGCGGCATCGATCTGAGCCTGCAGATTGGCAGCCTTGGCGCGGGCAGCCTTGGTATCGGCCTTCACACCCTCCTCGAACTTGGCGATGATGGCCTGCGCGCGAGCCTCTCGGTCAAGCGCTTCCTTATGGGCGACGACGACGTCCTTGCGGGTGTGCTTGATCTTGTCCAAGCGCTTGGCCAGGGTGGCGAGCTCGTTCTCCAGGTCCTGAACCTCGCGGTAGTCGGAGCCGTCCACGTGGCGCTTCTTGGCGGCCTCGATGGCGTTGTTGGTCTGAATCTCGGTGGTGTTGAGATCGTCGAGCTCAATGTCCAGATCCTTGCGCTGGGCGTAGAGCTTGGTCATCTCGGACTTGAGCTTCACATAGGTCTTGCGCTTGGAAGCGAGCTCCTTGAGCTCCGGCATATTGGCAAGTTCGCTCTTGTTGCGGGCGAGCTCCAAATCGATCTGTTGCAGCTTGAGTAGCGTAGCGCCGGCGCTCATAAGTTCTCTCCTTTTGTCACAGTCCACCATTGGCAAGGGTTCAGTATTTTAATCGCATGACGGGGGTCGACCCCGGCGTCAACCGCAGAGTTCATCAAGATATCCACGAACGGCTCCTCGGAGCGATCGTGGCCGAGCAGGATCACCGGCAGCCCGCGTAAAGCAAGGTCTTGCGCCACGTGATAGCCCGCCTCTCCGGTCACGATGACATCCGCAGCGGCGGCGATGGCAAGTTCGCCAAAGTCACCCAGCGAACCGCCCAAAATTGCGATGGTTCGGCACGGGTGATCGGCCTCGCCCCACACGCGCGGGTCGCTGCCAAACGCCGCTGCGGCGCGTGCGGCAAGGTTGTGCAGGCTGCAGGGGTCGTGGAGGGTCGCGAGTACGCCCAGTCCGCAGGCCTCGGGGTCGTCCTTGCGCTCCAGCGAGCTCATGGGCTCTGCGCCCAGCAACTCGCTCAGGCGAACGCGCGCTTCGTGCGAGCGGTCCAGGTTGGTGTGAAGCGAGATGATGCTCACGCCGCAACGAGCCGTCTCGTACAGCGTGGCGCTGCACTGGGGACGCGCGGGATCGGCCGGACAAAAGGCCTCGGGCGCCTTGATATAGATGGGATGATGCGTCAGCAGCACGTTGGCGCCGGACTCCAGGGCGCGGTGCACGTTGGCCTCGGTCGCGTCGAGTGCGCAGGCAACACCAGTGATCTTGGCAGCGGGATCTCCCACAGATAGCCCAACATGATCCCAGCCCTCGGCGTCCGCCTTGGGGTAGCGTGCCAGCAGCGCACGTTCAAGCTCGGAGACGATCATGCGGCGCCTACGATCGAGAGCAGCGTCTGCGCGAACTCATCCAGGTCGGCAGGGTTCACGCGGTCATCAAACGAGATGCGCAGTGCGCCTAGCGCCTGCTCGCGACCAATGCCCATGGCACTGAGCACGTGGCTCGGGTCCATGCTGCCGCTCGAGCAAGCCGATCCGGCCGAAACCTCAAAACCGGCGGCATCGAGCTTGATGATGAGCTCTTCGGAGTCCATGCCGTCAACGTAGATCGAAACCATACCTGGCAGACGATCGGCCTGCGCGTAGTCGCCCATCGTGGCGTGAATGCGAGGATGGACCGTAAGCGTGGCGTAGAGCTTGTCGGACAAGGTCTGCAGTTCCGCGCGCTCCTGGGCCACGCGGGGCGCCAGCGTGCAGGCGGCAGCGGCAAAAGCCAGCTGCGTGCGCAGATCCTGCGTACCGGCGCGACGGCCAGCTTCCTGTCCACCGCCAAAGATGCGCGGACGCAGCGGCGTGCGGCTCTTAAGGTAGAGCGCGCCGGATGCCACAGGGCCGCCGATCTTGTGCGCGGCAACGGTCATGGCATCGACGCCCAGCTCGGTGACATCGAGCGGAATATGCAAGTAGCCCTGGATGGCATCGGTATGAAACAAGGCGCCGGCAGCATGTGCGGCAGCGGCCAGCTCGCGGATTGGCTGCACCACGCCGGTCTCGTTGTTGGCGACCATAATGCTCACGAGCGCAACATCGTCGCCTAGCAGCTCGACAAGAGCGGCAGGCTCAATGTAGCCCGCGCGGCAGGGCTGCACCATGTCGACGGTAAAGCCGGCGGCACGCAGGAGCGGCAGGTTGTCCAAAATCGAATCGTGCTCGATGGCCGAAACGATGACACGGTCGTGCTTGCGATCGCGCTGACGAGCGCCCTCGGCAAGACCGAGCAGCGCCAGCTGGTTGGCCTCGGTGCCGCCGTTGGTAAGGATAATCTCGGACGGGCGAACGCGTGCGCCAAAGCTACGGGCGATCTCGCGACGGGCGACTTCCAGGCGTGCAGCGGCCTTGCGGCCAAGCGAGTGCAGTGAGTTGGGGTTGACGCCGGCAAGCTCGCTGTCGTCATATTCGCGCTGCGCAAGGCGCGCCTCGGCGCGCATGGGCGTCGAGGCGGCATAGTCAAGATTCACGGGTATGCGGTTTTGACCTGCAGTCATAAGGGTTTATGCCTCCTGTGCGGCCTCGTTGCCCAGTTTCTGCAGCAGCGCAACCTCGGCAGCGGGATCTTTGGACTTAAATACGGCAGAACCGGCCACGAGCACGTTGGCGCCAGCCTTGACGACCTCGGCGATGTTTTTGGAAGAGATGCCGCCATCGACCTCGATCAGAGGCGACACGCCGTGGCGCTCGCACATGGCCGTAAGCTCGTGCAGTTTGGCAATAGTACCAGGGATAAAGCTCTGGCCGCCAAAGCCAGGGTTCACGCTCATCAGCGGCACCATGTCGACAACGTCGATGATGCTTTCGAGCACGCAGACGGGGGTGGCGGGGTTGAGCACCACGCCGGCCTTGACGCCGCGCTGCTGCAGATGCGTGAGCGTGCGGTGCAGGTGTGTGGAGGCCTCGTAGTGCACGGTGATCATATCGGCACCGGCGTCGGCGTACCAATCAACCGTCTCGTCGGGGTTCGACACCATCAGGTGCGCGTCGACCGGCACGTCGGTGGAGCGCTTGACGGCCTTGAGGATGTCAACGCCAAAAGTCAGGTTGCCGGTAAAGTGACCGTCCATGACGTCGAAGTGCACGTAGTCGGCGCCGGCGATCTTGTCGAGCTCGCCCTTGAGGTTGGCCATGTCGGCCGAAAGGACGGAAGGAGCGATTTTGATAGAACCCATGGTAGATGCCTTTCTGCGCTAGTCGGTGAGTCCGTAGAACTCATGCGATGGGACGCGATCGGTAAGAATCTCGAGCGCCCTATCCAAAGTAACACCGTTGTAGAGCGTTTGCTCCACGGCAAAGGTGAGCGGAATGTCTACGCCCAGTGAACGGGCGAGCTCGCTCACGCTGCGGGCCGCGACGGCACCCTCGACCACCATATGCGTGCGTGCCTGGTACTCGTCGAGCGACACGCCGTGAGCGAACTCGTAGCCAAAGGTGCGGTTGCGCGAATGCTCGGAGGTGCAGGTGGCAATAAGGTCGCCCATGCCGGCAAGTCCCATACAGGTCATGGCCTGGCCGCCGCGGGCATGCACCAAGCGACTGATCTCGGCCAAGCCGCGCGTCATGATAAGGGCGAGCGTATTGTCGCCCGCGCCCGAGCCGGCGGAGATGCCGCACACGATGGCGATGACGTTTTTCATGGCGCCGCAGACCTCAACACCGGTCATGTCCTGCGACAGATAGATTCGGAAGGCCGTGGAAAGCAACAGCTCCTTAAAGGTCTTCCCCACCTGTGTGTCTTCACTGGCGATGACGGCGGCCGAAAGTCCGCCACGGCAGATCTCCTCGGCATGGTTGGGGCCCGAAAGCGCCGCCACGCGCGACTCGTTGCCGATCTCGCTGGCGATGACCTCGCTCATGAGCAGGCCGGACTCGGGCTCAATACCCTTGGTAAGACAGAGCGCCGGGGTGTCGGCGGCGATAAAGGGTGCCGCCTGGTGACAGACGTCGCGCAGATGCGTCGAAGGCACGGCAAAGATGATGGCCTCGGCGCCGTCGAGCGCCTGAGCCAGGTCCGTCGTGGCGACGACATTTTCCGGCAGCTCGTAGTCCACCAGATACCGGGGGTTGCGATGCTCGCCGTTAATGCCGGCGGCCGTCTGCTCGCTATGGGCCCACATGGTCACGCGCTCGGCTCGCGCGGCGGCAAGGCCGGCGACGGCGGTTCCCCAGGAGCCGGAGCCAATCAGCGCAACATTCATGACTCTCTCCTACTTATCGTCGGGCTCGGTGACGCGCTTGGTAAACGAGAGTTTGGACTCCTTACCCGTCATGAGCTTTTTGATGTTCGCACGATGGGCCCACACCACGGTGATGCCGATCATCGCCATGCAAAACTTGAGGCCCAGGCTGCTGTACGGAAAGACCGCGCAGACGGCGATGGGAAGACCGATGGCGGCGGCAAGTGAGCCCACCGACACGTACTTGGTGATGGCGACGGTCACAATAAACATGCCCAGCAGCGACAGACCAATGGGCCAGTACCAGGCAAGAATCACGCCCAGGCCCACAGCGATACCCTTACCGCCGTGGAAGTTAAGGTAGGGCGAGAAGATGTGTCCCCACACGGCAGCCAGGCAGATGAGGCCGAGCATCCAGTCGCCGGCGGCACCGGGAGCCATGATGCTCACGGGAAAGCCATAGCCCACGCTCGCGATGAGCGAACGCGCGATAAGGACGCAGATGGCGCCCTTCAGGCAATCGAGCAGCAGCGTGAGCGCGGCCACCTTGGGGCCGGCCACGCGCAGGGCGTTGGTGGTGCCGATGTTGCCGGAGCCCGCTTTGCGAATATCGGTGTGGTTGAACACGCGGCCCAGGATCAGGCCAAACGGAATCGCTCCGATAAAGAACGATACCACGGCGCAGATGGCGGTCAGCAGAATCGGATTAAGCATCCTTTTGCTCCTTCTTCCTAAAGAAGAGTCGGATGGGCGTACCGGCGAAGTTGAAGGTCGAGCGCATGCGGTTCTCCACGTAACGCTGGTAGGTGTCATTGACCAGGTCGCTGTGGTTGACGAAGAACGTGAACGTCGGCGGGTTGACGCCCGTCTGGGTCACGTAGTGCATGCGCAGGCGGCGCTTGCCGTCCACCACGGTGTGGCCAAACTCGCGCAGGTCGGTGAGGAACGTGTTGAGGCGCGAGGTGGAGATCTTTTGCGAACGCGTCTTCTCGGCGGCGTCGACCATGGCCCAGATCTTCTCGACGCTGCGACCGGTGAGGGCAGAGATGCGCAGGTACTGGGCCCAGGGAGCCATGACACCCAGACGGCGGTCGACGGTCTCCATGCAGGCCTCGCGCTTGCGGTCATCGTCGAGCAGATCCCACTTGTTGAGCAGCACCACGATGGCACAGCCGCGCTCGATGGCAAGACCCATGACCTTCTGGTCCTGCTCGGTGACGCCCACGGAGGCATCGACGACGAGCAGCGCCACGTCGGCGCGGTCGATGGCGCGCAGGCCGCGGACCATGGAGTAGTACTCGATGTTCTCGTACACGGTGCTCTTTTTGCGAATGCCCGCGGTGTCGACCATACGGTAGTGCTTGCCGTCGCGCTCGACGACGGTATCGATGGCGTCGCGCGTGGTGCCGGCAATGTTGGACACGATGGAGCGATCGGCGCCCAGAATGCGGTTGAACAGCGACGACTTACCGGCATTGGGGCGGCCGATGATGGCCACGTTCAATGCATCGGGGAACTCGTCGGAGACCTCGTCCTCTTCCTCCGGCAGCAGCGCCACGATGTCGTCGAGCAGGTCGCCCGTGCCATGGCCGTGTAGGGCCGAGAGCGGCGTAGGCTCACCGATGCCGAGCGAATAGAACTCCCAGATGTTGTCGTTCTCGCGATCGGGGTTGTCGAGCTTGTTCACCAGCAGAAAGACCGGCTTGTCGCAGCGCTTGAGCATACGGGCGACTGACTCGTCCTCCTCGGTGACGCCGGTGCGGCCGTCGACCACAAACAGGATGACAGCGGCTTCCTCGGCGGCGGCAAGGGCCTGGTCGCGGATGGACGTGGCAAAGACGTCGTCGCTCTTGAGCGGCTCGATACCGCCCGTGTCGACGATGGTGAACTCGCGGCCGTTCCAATCGGCCGTGTGATACGAGCGGTCGCGCGTGACGCCGCGGGACTCGTGGACGATGGCGTCCGAGGTCTGGGCTAGGCGGTTAACGAGCGTGGACTTGCCCACGTTAGGGCGTCCGACGACGGCGACGATAGGTTTCATCTGCTCTCCTTTAATGGGTAGGGTCAGCGGAATTAGTAGAGTCGGCAGGCACAATGCCAAGGATGTGCTCCAGGGTATCGAGCAGCTCATGCGGCATGGTCGACACCACATGAATCTCGGCGCCGCGACTGGTAAGGCTTGCGAGTAAATCGTCACGATGATACTCGTCAAGCGTCATGCCGTCAGCGTTGAACATGAGCTTAGGCACAAAGAGCATAACCCCCGACAGATCTTGCGGCAGCTGCTCCAGGATATCGCTCGCGACGATGAGTCCGGTCACGTCCACGTTGCCGCCAAAGTAGCGGTTTTTGATGGCTGTGACGGTGCCGGCGAGGCCGTGCGGCGATTCCACAAAGCGCGCGACCGTATCACGCGCGCTGGCGCCCGAGAGGCACAGCAAGCGCTGGCCACGGGCGGCGATTCCCTCGCGAACGCGGGTCAGGCGCTCGGCATCGGCGGCGAGCACGTTGTCGGTCTCGTCCAGATAGGAGCGGATCATGCCGATGCCGTCATAGTACTGCGGGTAGCCGTCGTAAAAGTCTGCCTCGGGCGGCTCGATGCCGGCGTCCAGATAGAACTCGTCGCTCATCTGGAAGGTGTGGCGGCCAAAGCGCTCGAAGGCACGGTCCTGGAAAGGCCGGATCATGGCAATGGTTTCGCGTGCGAGCTCGGGCTTATCGCTGTAGGACCAGCTAAAACGGTTCTGATGCTTGGTAAAACCGAGCGGCACAATTCCCAGGCTCGTGATCTGTTCGTGATCCTCGCAAAAGCGAAGCGTCTTTAGCAGTTCTTCGCCGTCGTTCATGCCGGGGCACAACACGATCTGCGCGTGAATCTCGATGCCGGCTGCCATGATGGCCTCGAGCACGTCCATGCCGCGCTGGGCGTTGCGGCCCATCATGCGGCGGCGAATATCGGGGCTCACGGCGTGGACCGACACGTTCATCGGACTCATGTTGCGGTCGATGACGTTTTGCACGTCCTCGTCGGAAAGGTTCGTGAGCGTGACAAAGTTGCCCTGCAAAAAGCTTAGGCGGTAGTCATCATCGCGAATGTAGAGCGTGGAGCGGCCGCCCTTGGGCAGCATCGTCATAAAGCAGAACACGCAGGCGTTGACGCAGGTACGCATGCCGTCAAAGATGGGTCCATCGAACTCAAGGCCCCAATCCTCGCCGGGAAAGCGATCGAGCTCCACGGGGGTGACGGTGCCGTCGCGCGGGTCGAAAACCTCCAACTCCACGGTGTCTTCGTCGGCCTCCCAGAGCCACACGATCATGTCGGTGAGCCGCTCACCGTTGACCGTGAGCACGCGCATGCCCGGCTCGATACCCACATCCCATGCGGGCGATTCGGGACGCACGTTCTTAACGAGCGCGCCCTCACCCGGCTCGGGGTCGCGGCTGCGCCCGTAATCGGCCACCTCGGTGGCGTATGCGGGTACGGTCTGGTCCATGATTAGCGGCAAAGCTCCTTGATGCGCTCAACGGCGCGTTCGATGTGTTCTTGCGGGGTGGAGGCTCCGGCGGTGATGCCGATGTGGCGCGCGTCGGCAAACCATGCGGCCTCGAGCTCGGAAGCTTCCTCGATGTGATGCGTGTGCTCACAGGCATCAGCGCAGATCTGTGCCAGGCGACGCGTGTTGCCCGAGTTCTTTCCGCCCACAACGACCATGCAATCACAGCGGTTGGCGAGGGTTGCGGCTGCCTGCTGGCGCTCGCTCGTGGCTGCGCAAATGGTGTTGATCACGCGCAGTTCCTGCACGCGTGGGGTGATGGAGGCCACAACCTCGGCCAGGTTCTGCGCGGTCTGGGTGGTCTGCACAACCAGACCCACCTTGCCCTTGAGTGGCAGCGCGTCCGCATCGGCAGCACAACTCACGACTTGAGCGTCATCACCAGCGTG
The DNA here is from genome assembly GCF_003436395.1 of Collinsella sp. TM06-3. Taxonomy (NCBI): domain Bacteria; kingdom Bacillati; phylum Actinomycetota; class Coriobacteriia; order Coriobacteriales; family Coriobacteriaceae; genus Collinsella; species Collinsella sp. TM06-3. The sequence continues at coordinate 14,919 of NZ_QSPG01000023.1, forward strand.
GCCAAGAATGCCCTCGACCTCGGGGTGACCCGGCTCGCCCACGACGATCACACGGTAGCCCTCGCGCACTAAGCGCTCGGCAGCCAAATGGACCTTCTTCACGTAGGGGCAGGTGGCGTCGACCACGTCGAGGGCACGCTCGCGAGCGGCCTCGATTACCTGCGGCACCACGCCGTGAGCGCGGATGATCACGGTGCCCGATGCGGCGTCGTCCAGGGTCTCGGCCAGACCGACGCCCGCCTCGGCGAGCTCGCGTACCACGATGGGGTTATGAATGAGCGGACCCAGTGTGTGGACCTGAGTGCTCTCGTCTGCCTGCGGCGCGGCGGCCAGCGCCATGTCGAGCGCGCGCTGTACGCCGTAGCAGGTGCCCGCGTGGGCAGCGATCTCGATGGTGGGGACGACCTCCTCAGCGGCGGCCGCAGCGGTATTCATGACGTTCTCACCCATGGCTAGAACCTGCCCGGGTGCTCGGCGCACAGGTCGTCGCGCATGGCGTAGACGCGGCCCATGGCCTCGGACTCAAACCAAGACAGGCGCTCCTTGCGCTTGAGCTCGGCCGGAGCATCGGATAGCGAGATGGCCTTGCCGGCGCGGATCCAGCACTTTTTGGGGCGCATGAGCTTTTTGCCCTTAGGCGTAATGTCGGACCAGCCACAAATGGCGAGTGGGTTGACGGGCGCCTTGCCCATCTGGGCGATGAGCGCAAAGCCGCCGTGGACCTCGGGCTTGATCTCGCGCGAGCGGATGCGCGTGCCCTCGGGGAAGATCAGGACGTCCTCACCGCGCTGCAGTGCATGCTGTGCGGCGCGCAGGCACTTCATGTCGGCGGTGCCACGCTCGACGGGAATGCCGCCCACGCGGCTAAAGGCCCAGCGCACAATCTTGCTCTTGGCGAACTCGGACTTAAAAATGGGGCGCACACGGCGGCCGCCAAAGAACAGTGCCGTCTCCACGGCCAGCAACTCGGCCATCGAGGTGTGGTTGCAGATGACCACGCTGCCGCGGCCTTCCTGGCGCTCAAACAGCAGGTCGACGTCTTCGACCTTCCAGCGCCACATGAGCTTGGAGAAGACCCACAGAATAGCCATGACCACGACGACGGTGCCGCGGATGAGCGCCGGGAACTCGGCGTAGGGGGCGTTGTAGTAATCCTCGGGCGTCTGCTTAAACAGGCGCATGGGCTACCTCCTTTGGTTGATGAGGCCCTCGATTATCGAGACGACCTCGTCGATGGTGTGGGCGGTGGAGTCGACGTGCACGGCGTCCTCGGCGGGCACGAGCGGTGCGACCTCGCGGCTGCTGTCGAGTTTGTCGCGCTGCTTGAGGGCGTCGAGGGTTTCGTCGACCTCGGTCTCGAGCTGCTCGGTGCTGAGCGGCTGAGCGTCGTTTTGGTGGCGTTGCAGCACGCGACGACGGGCGCGCTCGCGCGGGTCGGCGGTCAGGAAGACCTTGACCTGCGCGTTGGGGAACACGACGGTGCCGATGTCGCGACCCTCGGCCACGATATCGCGGTCCTCGGCGGCGCGTCGCTGATGGATGAGCATGGCGGCGCGTACGCCCGGGTAGGCCGAGACCTTGGAGACATTGGCGTCTACCTGCGGGGTGCGGATGGCAGCCGATGCGTCCGCACCGTCGATGGTCAGGCGCGTGTCCTCGCCGGTGCCGTTGGTAAAGCGGATCTCGATCTGTTCGGCGAGGGCATCGATGGCCGCCTCGTCGTCCAGGTCGATGCCGCGGTCGAGCGCGGCGAAGGTGACGGCGCGATACATGGCGCCCGTGTCGAGCTTGTTAAAGCCCAGTTGGCGGGCGATCTCCTTGGCGATGGTGGACTTGCCGGAACCGGCGGGGCCGTCGATGGCGACGATCATGCAATGCTTCCTTTCGGTGGTTGACGTGCTGGTATGGTACGCGGACGCTACGGCTTGGCGGACTGGCTAGCCCGTGTAGCGCTCGCGGTAGGTGTTGCGCTTGGGTGCGGAGCCGTGGCTGCCGTGGTGACGCGTGCGGATTGCGGGGGTTTCCAGGGCCTTGTCACCGCGCTTTGAGCTGGCCTGCTTGGGCGGGATGCCGCCGGCCTTGAGGACCTGTACCTCGCGGTCGGTGAGCTCGCGCCATGAGCCCTTGGCCACGTCCTTGAGCTCCAGGCCGGCAAAGTTGCAGCGGTGCAGGCGGATCACCGGGTGGTGGATCTTGCTCAGCATGCGCTTGACCTGGTTTTTGCGGCCCTCGCGGATGATGACCTCCACGGCGGTGGTGCCGGGCTTGACACCTTGCGGAGCCACGGCCTCGGCCTCGCGCGCGTTGATGACGCGGCAGATCGCCGGTTGGCACAGGCCGTCATCGAGCTCGATGCCGCGGCGGAGTGGTTCCAAGTCGCGATCGGTCAGGTGGCCGTCCACGAGCGCCTGGTAGGTCTTGTAGACGTGCTTGCTTGGGTGTAACAGGTCCTGCGACAGGTCGCCATCGGTGGTAAAAAGCAAAAGGCCCGTGGTGTCGCGGTCTAGGCGACCCACCGGAAAGAGCCCCGGAAAGCGGTCGCGCGGGACCAGGTCGGCCACGCAAGGGCGCTCCTGCGGATCGCTCATGGTGGTGAGGTAGCCGGTCGGCTTGTAGAGCATCAGGTACACGGCACCTTGGTTGAGCTTGACGGGCATGCCGTCGACCTCGATGTGGTCGCGGTCGACGTCGACCTTGGTGCCCAGCTCGGTCGCGACCTGGCCGTTGACGGTCACGCGGCCGGCGGTCATCAGGTCCTCCGAGCCACGGCGGCTCGCCACGCCCGCTCGCGCCAAAAAGCGCTGTAGGCGCATCGTGTGTGGGTAGACGGGCTGGGCGTCGGTCGCGGGCGCACCCGAGACGCCGGCGATGTGCGTCTCCCCTACTTCGTTAGTCCTCGTCATGCGAACCCTCCGAGGCCTCGTCGACGACCAGGGTCTCCAAGTCCTCGACTGCCTCAACATCTTCAACATCGGTATCGAGCAGTTCGCGCTCTTCGTCCAGGTCCTCGGCCTGCTCCTCAAGCGTGGACTGAATGCTGCGGCCGCTCAGGCGCTCGCGGATAAACTGGCGCGACTGCTCGTCGGGGGCAAACTGTTCCAGATCGGGCAGGTCGCGGGTGGAGCGCAGGCCGAACTTTTCCAAGAAGGCATTGGTCGTGCCATAGATGATGGCCTGACCGCGCTCGGGGTCGCGACCGAGCTCGCGCACCAGACCCTTGTCCACGAGCGACGCGATGACGCCGTCGGAGTTGACGCCGCGGATGCCCTTGACCACCTCGCGCGTGACGGGCTGGTGGTAGGCGATGACGGCCAGGGTCTCGAGCGCCGCCTGCGACAGCTTTTGCGTGTCCCAGCTCAGCACGTAGGCCTCGACCACATCGTGGTAGGCGGGGTGCGTGAACAAGCGCCAGCCACCGGCGACCTCGCGCAGCTGAAAGCCACGGTTGGCCTCCTCGTACTCAACCTTGAGCTCGGCCAAAAGCGATGCGCACTCGCCGGGGGCGATATCCAGCGCACCTGCCAGCGCGGGCGCGCTTACGGGATCGCTCGACACCAGCAGCAGCGCCTCGAGGGCGCCTTTGAGGCTGTTTGCCTCTAGCGTGGAAAGGGTTGACATGGTTGCCGCTCCTATTCGGTGAGCTCGGGGCCCTCGCCGGGCACGTATGCCTCGGCGCCCTCGACGCGGTTGATTTGAATGGTTCCAAAAATCTCGTCCTGGCTTAGCGTGAGCGAGCCGCGTTTGGCGAGCTCGAGCATAGCCAGGAAGGTGACGACGAGCTGCTCGGTGGTGGCGTCGCCGTCCAGCAGCTCGCGAAAGGTGCAGGTTTGATGCGCCATGGTAAAGCGGTCGACCGAGGCCACCGTCAGGTCGAGCGGCACGCGATGCGGTGCCACGTGCTCGGCTTCCAGCAGGAAGGTCTGGCGCTTACCGTCCAGGTCGGCGCAGATGACGGCGAGGCCGCGCAGGGTGATGCCGGCCAGATAGTCGGGCATAAGGCCCAAGAACTCGGGGTCGGGGCCGGCCACGCGCGGATGCATGCGGCTCTCGGCCTGCATGCGCGCGCCAAGGGCAGCCGCCGCGCCCTTAAACTGTTTGTAGGCGATCAAGCGCTGGATCAGGACCTCGCGCAGGGCATCGCCGTCGAGCGCATTGAGTTCCTCGAGATCTTCGTCAAATTCGTCATCGTCGTCAGCTGTGCGCGGGGCCTCCTGGGGCACCAGCGAGGCGGCCTTGATGTCCAAAAGGGTTGCCGCGACCAGCAAAAAGTCGCTCGCCACGTCCAGGTCAAGCGCCTCGATGCGCTCGACCTCGGCAAGGTATTGCTCGGCCACCTCGCTGATCGAGATGGCGCCGATATCTACTTTTTGGCGAGTTACCAGCTGCAGCAGCAGGTCGAACGGTCCGCTGTAGACCTGCGTCGACACGCGATACGACATCTTCGACCTCCTTTGACGGCGCCTTCGCGGCGCGGTTTGGGTGCATGTTGAGACCGTTTTGCACGGTCGACCTGTAAGTTTACCCTAGATGCCGGCGATTGCGAAGTCGAGCAGCCACTCGGCCAGCGGATACACGGTAACGTCGAAATAGCGGCCGATCACGTCGATGCCGGTCCACATGGGCAGCAGGTACAGCACGATGATGAGGATCGGCATGGCGTATTGCTGCAGGCGGTAGTAGTTGGCGAGCGCATTGCCTTTGAGGAACGGCACGATGATCGACGAGCCGTCGAGCGGCGGAATCGGGATGAGGTTAAAGAACGCGAGCGACAGGTTGACCACGATAAACGTGGCACCGAAGTTCATGATTTGGGACGCCACGGCAAAGGACATGCCGGCGTAGAGGTTGCCATATGCAGCGTGCATGAGCGCTGCAGCGAGGCACGCGAGTGCGATGTTCGACGCGGGGCCCGCAGCGCTCACCAGGACCTCGTCGCGCTTGGGGTGCTTGAGGTTGTTGAGGTAGACGGGTACCGGCTTGGCGAAGGCGAACACCGGGCCGCCGGCGGCGAGCATGAGCAGCGGCAGGAGGATGGTGCCAAACGGGTCGATGTGGTTGAGCGGGTTAAGCGAGACACGGCCGCGCGAACGGGCCGTCTTGTCGCCGAGCGCCCAGGCTGCGGCGGCGTGCGCGCTCTCGTGGATGACAATACCCACGATGACGGCAACGGCGCTGGCGAGCAGGTTCAAGAGGTAGCTGCTGGACATGGCGCTCCCCTAGCGGACGCGGCGCGAGGCGCGCGTGAGCAGGTAATCGGCCACAAACAAAATGACGGCCACGATGGCGTAATCAAGGCGGAACACACCGCCAAAGGGTGACGTGATGACGCCGTAGCCGGCGATGGCGCTCGGCAGGGCGCGCGAAAGCTCAACGACAAAGCCCACGATCTGTAGCTTGGCGGTGAGGCCGCTAAAGCACAGCAGCACGGTCATCGCGCTCATAAAGATGCCGCAGATGCGACAGACGATGGCAATGATGCTCATTGCCACGGCAGCAGCCTTACGAGAGTTCACGCGCGGTCTCCTCTTCGATCTGGGTGGAAAGCTCGAGCCATTCGTCCTCGAGCTTAGGTAGCTCTTGCTTAAGGCCGTTATATTCCCCCAGCGCGGCGTTGAACTTGTCCTGATCGGCATAAAGCTCTTCGCTTGCCATCAATTCCATAAGCTCGTCATAGCGGGCGCGCTTTTTGTCGAGCTCCGCCTCGATCTTCTTGAGCTGGTTGCGCACGCCCTTGAGCTTTTTGTTGAGCGCGGCGCGGGCCTGGGCCTCGGCGCGCTTTTGCTCCTTGGTCTTTTTGCCCTCGGCAGGCTTGGAAGCGGTGGCGGGGGTGTCGGGCTGGGCCGCGGTGACCTTAGCGGACTTGGTCGCGGCCGGTGCACTCTCCCCTGCCGCCTCGGCGGCGGCGCGGGCTGCGAGGTCCTCGCGCTTGTAGAGGTAGTAGTCGTAGTCTCCGTCGTAGACCGTGACCTTGCCATCGCGGATGTCAATAATGCGGTTGGCCACAGCGCGTACCAGGTGCTCGTCGTGGCTGATCAGCACGATGGTGCCGGGGAAGTTCTGCAGGGCGTTCTCGAGCATGTCCACCGAGTCGATGTCCAGGTGGTTGGTGGGCTCGTCCAGGCACAGGAGCGCCTCGGGGGCCACGAGCATTTTGGCCAGGGCCAGACGCGCCTTTTCGCCTCCGGAGAGGACGCGAACCTGCTTTTCGATGGAATCATTGTCGCTAAACAGGAAGGCGCCCAGCAGGCTGCGCTGCTGCGGCACGGTCCACTTGGGCGTGACGGTGTCGATCTCTTGCAGGACGGTATTGGACTCGGTCATGCCCTCGAGTGCGTGCTGGGCGTAGTAGGCCACGCCCACGTTGGTGCCCAGGTCCCGGGTGCCGGTGGTGGGCGGCTCCAGGCCGGCGAGGATCTTCATGAGCGTGGACTTGCCGGCGCCGTTGGGGCCGACGAGCGCCACGTGCTCGCCGCGGTAGAGCTTGAGGTCGATATCGCTGTAGATGTGCTTGTCGCCGTAAGACTTGGACACGCCCTCCAGACCCACGACCATGTCGCCCGAGCGCGGCGGGTCAGGGAACTTAAAATCGATGTGCTTGTGGCCCTCGGGCAGGATGACGAGCTCCTTTTTGATCTGCTCGATCTTTCGGATGCGCTCCTGAGCCTGGGCAGCCTTGGTGGGCTTGTAGCGGAACTTGTCGACGAAGACCTGCATGTGGGCGATGTCGCGCTCCTGGGCGGCGCGCTTGGCGCGCATCTGCTCCAGGTTGTCCTCGCGCTGCTTGAGGTAGCTGCTGTAATTGCCGGTGTAGGTGGTTACGCGACGGTTTTCGAGAGCGGCGACGTGGTCGACGCAGGCGTCCATGAAGGCACGGTCGTGACTGACGATGAGGACGGCGCCGTCGTAGTTGGCGATAAAGCCGCGCAGCCACTGGACGCTTTCGAGGTCCAGGTGGTTGGTGGGCTCGTCCAGAAGCAGCAGGTCGGGGTGGCGCAGGAATAGCTTGGCGAGTGCGATGCGCATCTGCCAGCCACCCGAGAACTCGGAGCACGGGCGCTCAAAGTCGGTGACCTTAAAGCCCAGGCCGGAAAGGATCTTGCGGGCGTTGCTCTCGAGCTCGTAGCCGCCCAGGTGCTCAAAGCGGTCCTGGACCTGGCCATACTCGTTGAGGAGTGCGTCGACGTCCTTGCCCTGATCGGAGAGCTCGGTGATCTGGGCCTGCAGCTCGTTGGCGCGCTCGCCCATGCGGCGGATTTCCTTGGCGGCGGCCATGACCTCGGCAAGGATGGTGGTGTCCTTTTGCTCCAGATTAGTTTCCTGCTCTAGGTAGCCTACCTGGCAGTCCTTGGCGTACTGGACCTGGCCGGCATCGGGACTGTCGATGCCCATGATGATCTTGAGCATGGTGGTTTTGCCAGCGCCGTTGGGGCCCACGAGCGCGAAGCGCTCGCCGGGGTTGATCTGGAAGGATGCGCCGCTAAAGAGGACGCGCGCGCCGAAGCTTTTTTCGATCTTGTCGACCAGGAGGATCATGGTGCCGCCTTTGACCTTGTGTGCCTATATGAAAAAAGGCCCCAACTTGCGTTGGAGCCTCATTCAATGCTCGGGTGGAGACGAGGGGGATCGAACCCCTGACCTCTTGACTGCCAGTCAAGCGCTCTCCCAGCTGAGCTACGCCCCCGTGCGAAGAAGTACTATACGGGAACTCGGACCACGATGCAAGGACATTTTTGGAAAAATTTTCGCGAGTGTCGGCGCGCACGGGACCGCGCCAGCCCGCGGGGCGCCTGGCCCCCGCACAGCCCGTACGCCGGCCGACTTGGCGCGTGGAACACGACGCGCCCCGTTCAACAGGGTTTTCCGTGCGCCGCCAGTCCCATTATCGGGTCCGATTGCGAAGCGCCCCTCCCCAGCGCCTCAGAACCATGCCGGTTTACTACGATAAATCAGGAATGTCCAACCACGCACGCCTTTTCGTGCAACCGGCGGGCTACCTACCTGCGGTTTTGCAAACGGAGAACACACGGTGCTCGGGGGTCGCCGATTCGTCGTAGTAAACCGGCATGGTTTTGAAATGGCATCAGGTTGATTTCACGCAAAAGTGTGTTGGAGCCCTGAATTAAAGGCCTTAAATTTTTTAGATCGCGTCTTTTCTGCGACGCGCCTAGAATTGCTGTTGATTAGCATCGGGCTTGATCTTGCGTTGTGCGACTTGCTCGTGCATGGTAGTATTTCACGTCGTGAAGCGAAGAAATTAGGTCTGAGTTGCCTTTGTTAGAATTGCATTCACTGTTCATAAGGGCTCTTGGCGCAACGGTTAGCGCAGGGGACTCATAATCCCTGGGTTCTGGGTTCGAATCCCGGAGGGCCCACCAGAGAGTTTTAAGGCCGGGCGTTACGCCTGGCCTCTTTGTTATTGGTGCTGCGGACTAGCTTTGCCATCCACAGACGTAAAGTTATTAACATTCATATTCATGATTAACAATGGATATGTAGCCAAGATGCTGCCCAGCCAACAGATGTGTAAATCGATTAATATGAAAATAGGCCCCAACTTGCGTTGGAGCCTAGTTCAATGCTCGGGTGGAGACGAGGGGGATCGAACCCCTGACCTCTTGACTGCCAGTCAAGCGCTCTCCCAGCTGAGCTACGCCCCCGTGCGAAGAAGTACTATACGGGAACTCGGACCACGATGCAAGGACA
>NZ_QSPG01000023.1:23631-30994 GCF_003436395.1 Collinsella sp. TM06-3
CTATACGGGAACTCGGACCACGATGCAAGGACAATTTTGGAAAAGATTTTACGGTGCGTGGAACGGCGCGGGGCCGAAGGGACACACGATGCCCGAAATAGCCCGCGGGGCGCGCCCCAGGTGCCGCCGGCCAGAACAAAGCAATCCGCGGTGCTTCCGCGGGAGGGTTTCGTCTGAGCCCCTCTCCGCGCCTTCGGGTCAATTTACTGAACCGTGCGCAGCTCGCGCCAGCTGGTCGCTTCATAAACGGACCGGTTTACTACGACGATTCCCGGATTTCCGACCACACGCCTACATTCGCAAAACGGGCAGGCATTCTACCTGCGGTTTTACGAGCGACGAATTCGGTGTGCTCAGCTACCCCCAATCCAACGTAGTAAACCGGCGTGGTTTTAAAATGGCACTTAATTACTGCAGCATATAAAGTAGTAATAATGCTCACTTGAACATTATTACTTACCAATACCAAGCCAATTGCACAGAACGTTGGCTCGCAATCTGGTCTCAGCGCATCTCATCGCCTCGGTTTTTGGTTTGTAGCGCAACTCCAATCGCTCACACACACTGTGAATGATGGCATCAAGCTGATCGTGATCATTGAGCATGTCATGGGTTACAAGAAATACGTCGTATCCCATGCTTTGTAATGCTGTCATTCGTGCGGCATCGTGGTCCAGCACGGCGCCTGAACCATGGATAACCTCTCCCTGAAGTTCGATAATCACAGCTTTCATTATTATTGGGTTTACGATGACGATATCGCCGTAACAGACTTTCTGACCTGCGATTTTCCGAGCTGAATTCGACAGCGGTGTTAAGTCGTTGACGTATATGTATTTAAACTCCGCTCCGCCAGCACGCCTCGGACGACTTAGCAACATTATTCCAGCAACTTCTAGCGGGGATGCAGCAATACCCATTACCTGCTGTGCGGCTTCGTAGAATTGCTTTCCCCACATCCCGTCCCTAACCTTCGCTGCAAATCTGTGCAGTTCTTCTATTTCAATAAGAGGCTTTCTCATCCAGAGCGATGTGCCCTTTCCGTTAGCTTTATTTCCGGATCCGTTATCCTGCTGCCCACTTTGATTATTATCATTATCCTTCTGGTGCTTCTGAGCATAGACTCGCTTCCATGGGGCCTCGTCTTGTGTTTCGTCTAGTTCAAACAGACTTTCTGTGGTGTACTGCTCTTCTTCTGATTTAGCCTGCTCAAGTGCCATGTCGACCGCGGGCGATGGTTTAAAAACCGAGAACCATCCGCAAAACTCGTACATAGCCAGAACCAAGTCGCATGAAGAAACGCTTCGAGTCATGGTGAATAGCGTATTAAGAGGGTCTGTGACGCTAAAGCCCATACCCGTGTCGATGGAAACTTTCTCTGTATAGGCGCTGTTCCATCGGATGGTCCGTCTTGTCTCGGAATGCAGGTTGCTTCGTGTTGATGCTGCTGTGATGACTGGCGTCTTGAGGACGTCGGTTACGAAAGGGGCTTGGGATAGGGCTCGCCAGCCGTCATCGGAGCTGGGTATGCGCGGGTAGAGGTCGCGCACCTGCGGTGGGCAGCGCCAATAGCGGAATGCGGTGTTTGCGCAGACGATTTCGTCCATTTGCGCCTCCCCTGGTATCGGCCGTAGGCCATGCGGTTGTGGTCGTGGACGATTATCTACTGGGGCATCATGCGGGTAAGTACCGGAAGCTGACCAAACGCTGACCAAAAAATGGATGGGATGTGTTGAAAGGTTGTCACGAGGCGTGAATGTGCTGGTACGAGCTGTGAGCCAGTGGTCTTTTTCTCCACAATTGCGTATGAATCATGCAAAGAATTCATTGAAAGAGCGCGTGAACCATTTTCAAAATGTTCGACGACGTCACTCTATAGTTGGTCAACGAACGAAAATTATATTCAATATGTAGGAACTATGAAGGGTTTGCGATCAATAAAAAATAGGACCCCATGCTAATAAAAATCGAAAATTTGGTGTCAGTTTTGGTGTCACCCTTGGTGTCAAATAGAAAAAGGCCAGAGGCTTAATACCTCTGACCTGTGCTTTTGATGGTGGGCGATACAAGATTCGAACTTGTGACCCCATCCGTGTGAAGGATATGCTCTACCCCTGAGCCAATCGCCCGTCGCCTTTCGGCAAAAGAGATACTATCATAGCCGTACGTGGTTTACCAAGAACTTTTTGCCCTCGATTTTAAATTCGTGAGTGAGTGCTAGCCAAGCCAAAGCAACCAAAGCAATGGGTAAAACAGCAGCTAAACCACCCTTTATCGCTTTATCCACGAGGTCTCGGGGCGGCAAATGAGTCGAGCGTTGTTGTAGGCCATGTCGAGTGTGAGGCAGGTGCGTGCTGCGTAGAAACCGTCCTCGCGCTGGATGGTCAGCGCCAGTTCGGGCTTGTCGCCGGTCAGGCACAGCGGCAGCAGCAGCTGGATCCGACCGCCGTAGAACTGCGGCACGGCGAGCGTGTAGTTGGCTGCGGCGCGGCGGGCGGCCTCGACGACAGCTCCCTCAAAGGCGCGGCGCAGCAGCAGCGAGTTGCCCTTCCCCATCAGGCTGGCGGGAATACGCGTAAGGTTTTCCTCGTCGCCCAGAATGTGGTCGATGTTGGAGCGGATGGGCAGGCGGTAGTCAAAGACCAGCTCGGAGGGGTCCTCGGCAAAGCGCACGCGGCACGGCAGGTACTCAAACGAGACCAGCATGGGGTCGCTTTCCTTAATGAAGCCCTTCAAAAACCAGCGCTGGCGCGCGTCGGGCTTGGTGTTGGGCTCAAACAGGCCGTAGATGGTCTCGTAGCGGCGCGTGTACAAGCCGGTATTGAACAGGCAGCGGTCGTCGTCGAACACCAGCGGCAGGTTGGACGGCGCGGTCTGGTTTACGTCGCGCTCGGTCAGGAACACCGCGCGGCTAAACGAAAACGACAGGTAGTTTTTGAGGATGCGATTGCCGGGACCCCAGTCCTCGGGGTCGGCGAGGTCGACCAAGCGGTCGTAGCAGGGCTCGGGGCAAAACGCGAAGTCGTACACATTGCTGCACAGAGTGCTGGGGATCTCCATGTGGTGTCCAATCAATTCATTAACCGGCGTGCGGATGCTTAGATTCTATACGAGCGACAGATCGCCCGTGCCCGCAACGAATCCGCAGCGCAGCTCTTCGGCTAGCTCGCTGTTCGTGCGGCGACTGGAAACGAGGTCCTGGATCCAGGCGTAGTACTGGTTGTCCTTTGGTTCGGGGCTGTCAGACAGCACGACCGGAGTGCCTGCGAACCTTAAGACGGACAACGCAAAGACAAGGCTGGTTCGTTTGTTACCGTCTTCAAAGATGTGGTCCTTGACCATGTGCTCGGCCACGTAGGTGACCTGGTCAAAGATGTCTGTGAAGCGATCGGCCGGCGATTGACCGAATATCGTACAGAATGCACCCGCAAGCACGGACTCGACGCGTCCAAGCTCAAGCGCGGCCCGGTCGCCTGTGGCGTCGGTTGTATAGCAGCGCCCGACCGTCATCAACGTGCTGTGCAGGCGCATCACGGCCGCGGCCATATCTTCGAGCGAACCGGCATCATCGAGCACGAGCGGCGCGAACGGATGCGCTCCCCGCTTCGTGTCCGCCATCATGAGTTCTCCAAGAGCCTGAGCGCGTTGGGCATGTTCGAAATGGTCAGCCGAATAGCTTCGTCGATTGACGTGGTGCCGCCGAGCAAAATCGGTGATGCTGAATTTGCCACGTGCGCAGTTGAATGATCTTCTTGAGCAACGCAATCAGCGCCGTCATCTTGTTGAACATGGCTCCAAGGCATGTCTGACTCCTCTATAGCTTTACAGACGAAATAGCCTGCGAGTCGTACTCCAGAGCAATCGGTTGCCAGACGAGGTCTTCGATGGTGCAGTTTAGGGTGTCTGCAAGCGCCAATGCCGAGGAAACCGAGGCGCGGCGTAGGTCGAGCTGGTTCTGCTCGTAGAGTTGTATGGCGCGAAGCTTAACCCCCGATTGGGCGGCGAGCTGTTTTTGCGTTAGTCCGGCAGCCTTTCGTGCCGCCTTGAGGCCCTTTTTGTCCGCTTGGGCGTTGTTCCATTTTTCGATGACAATCTGGGCGAATTTATCTTCGGAGGCCTCGTGGAGTGGATGGTACGAGCCGATGATCCAATCGAGCGGAGCGACTTCGAGTAGCTTATTAAAGCCCAAGCTGCTCATCCATTGCGTATAGGCCATAACCCACCCCGCCCAATACTGAGGCGAACGGTCGAACGGATAGGTCTCCCTACATCTGACGGGGGTCAGTCCCGCATGGGCGATAATATCGCGCGCGAGCTCGTCGCCCGTCATGCCGCAGACGACGCGAGGCATACCGCGCTCAAACTGTTTCATCTCAAGAGCGTTCGACATGATCGCCGTCAACTCGGCTGGAGTCAGCCCTTGGTCACAGAGGGCAAAATCGACCGCCTCGCCCAGCGTTCTCATTGCATCCTCGAGATACATCTCACTGTAGGCGTAGGTCATCGCCCGTCATCCCCTCTCGAATGATATCGACGATACGTATTCCCTCAAACGGGTTTTCGGCAAGGAGCTCCCGATACTGCGCCCTTGCCGCTTCATCTCGTTTCTTGGCCAATGGACCATACAGTGCTTGCTGCGCACGTTCAAATCCAGCAAAACGAATGCTCTTAAACGCACGCTCGCTTTTGAGCACAATCTGCTCCCCCAGGTTACCGAGCCTCATAGATCGTCCAAGCTGATCGACGGTGATCGTATTGTTTACAAAAGCTCTGGCATAGCTAAAGTACGAGTCGTCCGCACGCCACCCCCTTATTACGTCGCAAGTGCTCGTCTGAGGTAGAAAGTGATCATGGAGATATTCGCACGCCCCCGCGGCAATGGCGGTATCTTTGCGAAAAGAACGATGCTCAACGAGCAACGCTATCCAATGCAGGACGCAATATTGCGGCGATAGCAAGTCGAGAACTTTGAGATCGGCTATATCGAGTTCATAGCGATTCGCAAAGCCATCGGCATCCCGAGAGCATGCCCATTCCCTTGCAAGGTCGAGGCTCTCTGTGCAATAGAATCCCTGTCCATAGTCGTTATGGATTTTCCCCAGGCCAAGCTGGGGAGCCTCAATGATTTTCTGAGAACCATGCCACAGTTCCACGCGAGTCTCCTAACAGGTATCGCTCTAGCGATAGTATAACATACTATCGCTAGAGCGATACCTATATTCAAATAGCAAGAGGGTGTCTGGAACCGAGTTTGAGTTCAATACTGGCTTCTAAGGCTCGCCGAGTCCGGAAGTATGCGACAAAATTCAGACTTGCTGATCACGCCGGAGCGCACTAACGCCTCGTCCTGCTTACAGAGCTTCATAGACACGCACCTCATCTTGCTCGATGCTTTTGCGGAATGCCGGGCGCATGTGCTCTGGTGGGTTGGTGACGATATCAACCTTTCGCCCAAGTTCCCTCTCGAGCTCATGGGAGAGTTCGTAAAGCGTGCCGAACGTCATGGTGTTGCCGCAGACTAGGCGAAAGTCAATATCGCTATCGGGCGTTTGCTCGCCTCGGGCAAACGAACCAAATAAATATGCTTCGCTGACGTCGTATTGAGCCAGCACGCGGCATACCGCGGATGATATGTAATCAAGTGAAATCATGTCTCAATTGGGCGATTAACAGTAGAACGTCAGGGGGCCAGCGCCGAAACCGCCGGTCTGGTTTTTTGCCGTTCTGCAAGCTCGAAGATAAACGGGGCGTTTGATCTAACGATCTCGGTCAAGAAATTGAGGTCATCAACAGTAAATCCTTCGACGCTAAACCACTTGACCGTAGGCAAGTAGCATTCAGCGTGGTCAAAGCCAAAATCAACCGGACGCTCGACAGCCACACGAACCGTCCCGTCTTCTCTTGTTTCCGAGTAGGCAAACTGGGTGCCATCAAGCTGAACATAGCTCCAAAGCATGTTTGCCTCCTTTGTGTTTACATCCGAGAATAAAGAACAGATTAGATGCAGCGTGATGCGAATTGAATTATTCCCATAAGACTTAAACTGCTGATTATTTGTTTTGTTGAGATTTGAGCCTTCTGACACTTCAACGTCTTTTTGGCATCAAATAACCGCGCGCAATTCATGAAACAGGATTCGGATAATGCAAGTTGTGTAAAGCTGAAGAAGCAGCCAGCGCAAATTACTACATTCTCATAGTCGATCCTAAGCCATTTTGCTTTTAGGTGGGTCAATCTTAAATTTTATACCTGGTTATCTTCTTCCATTCGGCTGGGAACCCCATGGCCTCAAGGAGGCGCTCCTCGCCGATGCTCTCATCCAATGACAAGTATCCGTTAACGCACTTGACGAGCTTAGCCTTGAATGCCTTGAACTCGTCGTCGCGCAGGAGGTATCGAAGGGTGATCACTGCCGAGAAGACGTCTACCTTGCCGCAAACGTAATCCGGCCCAATCTTTTCGATGCCGAGCTTGGCGTGCAAGGTCGTGTCAGGAATCTCTACGTGGCACCTGTGGGAGAAGAGGCGCTCGCCATGCGCGCAGACGTTCCTGTAAAGGGCGAGCACGCGGATAAACGAAGAGAGTTCCTTTGGATTTCCGACCCCGAATCTCTTGGCGATTTTGGCTTTCTCGTTGTCCCTAAGTGCCGTGAGCATTTTTGAAATCTGTCCGAAGGTCATGGCGTTCACAGTGACCCACAGCGGCACGTTCTTATATGCCCTGCGGTAGTAGGCGAGGTATTCATGGCTGGTATCCTTGTTGGCGATATATTCAAACATGTTCAGCAGCTTCGGGAGAACACGCTTCGCGCCCTTAGATGTCGCGTAGCAGCGGGCGTCTAGATACTTACTCTGGGACTCGCCATATGCAGCGCAGAACTCGTAGGCCAGCGCCGACCTGATCTTCGCCTCGACCTTGAGCAGTGCATCGAGCATTATCTCCCTGAGCTCTACGTCGAACTCGTAAAGCGCTAAAATGTCTCCAAAAGTGGCGCCTTCGCGGTATACCCGGGTGCTCGGGTCTCGGAAAAACGACTGGTAACCGTTCACGACCGGGAAATAGCCGATGTCCGCAAGGACCCTCCGGCAAACCTCTTCATCCTCGATTCTGAGGCCGGAGCTTCTGAGCTTCTCCATCTGCTGCTGGTAGGTGAGGAATTCTTTGGGCATCGTCGCTCTTCCCGAAAAATAAAAGGGGAACCCGCAGGCTCCCCTCCGGTTCCAGGCATCGAAAGTTTCTGGACCCTAATCACTGTCATAATAGTATCTTCAAACTTGGGCCTCGTCAAACCCACGCTCTGAGTATCCACACTTATTGATGGCCCCTTGATTATCGACTTTATCCGAACACCTCCCACATTCAT
>NZ_QSPG01000024.1:0-29426 GCF_003436395.1 Collinsella sp. TM06-3
GGCATACTTTGTTTTGAGAAGTTCGCGAAGCCCACTTCTCAAAACAAAGTATGCCTCCCCGGCCCTCGTCCGTGAACTCTTCCGCTGGGCGAGCCATAGACGCCGCGTACCGATAGGGTGAGGTGGCGGCTTGAAATTGGTGCTATATTCAGCTTGAGTTGTTAAATGTTAGTAAGAGAGGCTGATATGGGGCTGTTCAAGAAGAAAAACCCGCAGGATGCCTTTGATCCCGATGTGTTTACCATCACGGACACGATTTTGGACCCGCCGCGCTTTACGTTTTTGCCGGCTATCTACCAGGATGCCACGCGTCGCAAGTGGGCCGTACATCAGCGCGGCGGCGAGCCGAAGATTTTTGACTATGCGGACGTGTTGCAGTGCGAAGTGGCCGAGGCGGGCGATCCGGAGGCCGATGAAGCGGTCTCTAAACAGGAATTTGCCCAGCGTATTCTGGCAAATCCCGCTAAGGCGGCAAAAATGAACGCAGCCAAGCGTAATATGTGTCTTGGTATGGGCGTTGTTGTGGCGGTTCAGACGGGAAAAGACGAGGTTTCCAAACTAGAGATTCCCGTTATGACCGATGAAGTCAAACGCGATTCAAGCCTGTATAAGTCGTATCGGAATGTCGCCGAGAAGATCAAGGCCGAATTTGATGCCATGGGTGGTCTGGCCTAATTTTGGCGACATACGTTTCTGAACGAGGAGTCTGTGCAATGGCAGGCGAATCTTATGCAATTCCCCCCAAAGATCGTGCTGTTGAGGGGATTCTTTGGTATATCCAGCACCATCAGCTTGCCGGCGGCGATCGCCTGCCGGCCGAGCGCGTGCTGTGCGAAGAGATCGGCGTTTCGCGTACGGCGTTGCGCGCCGGTATCACGCGGCTCATCTCGTGCGGAACGCTCGAGAGCCGTTGCGGATCGGGTACGTATGTGTGTCCTCCCAAACCGCTCAATATCTTTCAGGAAACGTATAACTTCTCCGATGCTGTGCGGACTGCCGGCCTGCACCCCTCTTCTCGTCTGGTTTCCACCGGGGCCATCGAGGCGGATGAGGCGCTTGCCGACAAGCTTGGGGTTGCTGTAGGCGCTCCTTTGCTCCGCATGCAGCGTGTTCGACTTATTGAGGGCGAGCCGGCGTCAATCGAGACGGCTCACGTTAACCTGTCCCTGTGCCCCTCGCTTCCCGATCACGATTTTGAGTGTGAGAGCCTTTACGATGTCTTGCTCAAAGAAGGTGGCGTGCGCGTTGAGCATGGACGTGAGCATATCTCCATCTCGCGTTTGAACGCCGAAGAGGCCGAGTTGCTCCAGCAAGAAGAGGGAACGCCGGTGTTCTATGAGAGCACGATAGAATTTGATAAGGACATGCGTTTTGTGGAGCATTGCAAATCGGTGATTTTGCCCACAAAGTTCCGCTTTGCCGATAACGGCGAAAAGAACGGCATGAGGAGCGTGGCAGGTGAACAATGGCTGAAACAGTAGATGCCACCCCGGTTTATATGCGCATTCGACGCCGCATCGAGGAGCGTATCGAGCGCGGTATATATCCCACGGGTTCCATGATTCCGTCCGAAAAAGACCTCGCCGAGGAATTTGGTACGACGCGCTTGACCATCCGAAGCGCTGTCGATGAGCTGGTTCGGCGTGGGCAGATTCGACGCGTCCGCGGAAAAGGCGCGTTTGTGGCACAGAAAGTGCCCGTTGCCTACGAGCGAACGGGAGGCTTTCGCGAATCGGTTCGCGCTTCGGGCGGCGAGCCGTCCGTCCGCATCCTCGCGCGTTCCAAGCGTTATGCGGGTCCATATTATGCCAACCTGTTTGGCATTGCCGAGGACGATTTACTGTATTCGATTCGGCGTTTGAACTGCGTCAACGGCGATCCCGTATCGATTGAGATGGCGTTCATCCCGTGCCTGCTGTTTCCCACAATCGAAGATATTGACGTGTCGGTCTTCAGTTTGTACGAGACCTATGAGATGTTGGGCCGAAAGCCGGTCATGGCACAGGAAAAGCTCGATATCGAAGCGCTGGGCGCGCGAGATGCCGGCCTGCTTGGACTGGAGCAGGGCGATCTTGCCTTGACGCTTGAGTGCGTGAGCTTCGATGCGAGCGGCCAGGCGATCGAGTACGTCAAGTCGTTTAACCGCGGTGATGCGGGTGGATATACCTATACGTACTAGCTGGTTTTTTGCATAACGGGCTGAAAAGCTGACGGAATTTTGATTTCGTTGAGCAGACTGCATATACAACCTTACATGGCTCGAAATCGACCGTTCGCCGATGGGGATAAATTAATCGACAAAGAGGTATCAAAAAGCCGTAACCTGTAACTGTGATTGGTATCAAATACTAATGATTTGTTACGAGGTGAGACGATGAAGATGCTCGATTACGTTCAGCTTGCCCATGTGCGTATGGGAGAGAACCTCGAGCGTTCGTCTGAGCTGGTAGCGCAGCTCGTTGATATTTTCCAGTCCGGTTCTTTTGACGCGCTGCGCATCGTTGCTTCGGGTTCGTCGCGCCATGCCGCCGATTGCGCCCGCGATTACCTGCAAGATACCCTGCAAATGCAGGTGTCCGTTGTGACGCCCGAGGCCTTCGTCGATTTTGAACACACCTATCCGCAGCATGCGCTCAACATTGTCGTTTCGCAGAGCGGCTATTCGACCAATACGATCGCGGCTCTTGATTACATGCGCGCGCACGATATGGCTGCAGTTGCGCTCACGGCAAACGTCGAGGCACCCATCAAGGAACACGCTGACATCGTTCTTGACTACGGTGTGGGTGTCGAGTCGGTGGACTTTGTGACTCTGGGCGTCGAGGTTCTCGTTGAGTACCTGGTGCTCTTTGGTATTTACTGTGGTCAGGCGCGCGGAACGATTGACGCCAAGGGCGTTGCCCAGCGTCTTGACGACCTGCGCGAGGCTATCCAGGCCAATGCCGTGATGTGCAAGATCGCCGAGGCATATGTCCAAGACCACATGCTCGAGCTTTCTGAGCACATGCCCGCCATGGTCATCGGCAACGGCCCCAACTATGGCGTTGCCGAAGAGGCGGCCCTCAAGCTGAGCGAGACCATCAAGATTCCTGCCATGCATCACGAGGGCGAGGAGTTCGTCCACGGTCCCGAGATGCAGATAACCCCAGGCTACCTGGTGTTTATCGTCGACGATCCGCAGGGGTCGGAGCGTCTTGCGGATATCGCCGATGCGCTATCGAACGTTACGACAAAAACAGTGCTGCTCACGGCCCATCCCAGGGGTAGGGCTCACGAGGTTGCGGTGCCTCAGGTGGCTCCGCTGCTCAGCGCAATTCCCAATCTTGTGTTCTTCCAGACGATTGCGGCCATAATCGCCGAGCGTCTGAAGTCATGGGACGTACACCCGTATCTCGATGCCGTCTCCAAACAGATGGAGGTTAAGGCGGAGGGCTACGAAGAGTCAGTCAATGCGCTTAAGGCCAAAGCGGCCGAGTGTTACGGAATGTAAGCGGGCTTTGATGCCCGTTGGCATGGGGGATGTGGAGACAACCCCAGAAAGGAGAGACAAATGAAGGAAACCGAGAAGATCGAGATCATGCATTTCGACCAGGAGGGCTACCTCGAGGACGGCAAGGCGCTCTACGAGACCGGCAAGAAGATGACCGCCCTTGCCGACAAGGTCGCCGACGAGGGCTACGACGCCGTGTTCCTGATGGGCGTCGGCGGCACCTGGGACGAGCTCATGCAGCTCGAGTACCTCATGAACAAGTTCGGCGACCGCGACCTCGAGGTCTACCTGATCCACGCCGCCGAGTGGAACGTCTCCGGCCACAAGCGCATGACCGAGAAGTCCGTCGTGCTCACCGCCTCCGAGTCCGGCACCACCCCCGAGGTCCTCGAGGCCGTCAAGAAGATGAAGGAAAAGGGCATTCGTGTCTACGCCATGACCAAGCCCGAGGGTCTCATCGGCCAGGCTGTCGGCGCTGAGAACTGCGTCAAGATGGCGTCCGATCATGGTAACGGTGGCTGCGAGATGGGCTACTACCTCGCCGACTGCTTCGGCCTGCGCCTGCTCAACCGCCGCGGCTGCTTCCCGCAGTTCGACAAGTTTATTGAGCAGACCAAGGATGTTTGGACCCACCTGGTCGACATCCGCAAGAGCTTCGAGCCGCGCGCCGAGGAGCTCGCCAAGAAGTACGCCCTGGCCCCCTACACCATGTTCATCGGCTCCGGCGCCCTGTGGGGCGAGACCATCCTGTTCTCGATGTGCATCCTCGAGGAGATGCAGTGGAAGCGCACCCGCTACATCACCTCGGCCGACTTCTTCCACGGCACCCTCGAGCTCGTGGAGCCCGGCGTTCCCGTCTTCCTGTTCATGGGCGAGGACGAGAACCGCAAGCTCGACGAGCGCGTCCGCGCGTTCCTGACCCGCGGCGTGACCGGCGACACCGACATCAACATCATCGACACCGCCGAGTTCGCGATCCCCGGCCTTGACGACGAGTTCCGCGTCATCGTGTCTCCGTGGATCCTCTCCTCGCTGATCACCGACCGCCTTGCTGCTTACTACGAGACGGTCACCAAGCACAACCTCAACTACCGTCGTTACTATCACCAGTTCGACTACTAATCGGTGACAAATAAGCTACTGATCAAGAAGCACCCTGCCCGGGCGCATGCGTCCGGGCATTTTTATGCCGAAATTCGCAAGAAAGGGGAATCGAATGAGGCAGTTTATCGTGGCGTCCCATGCTCATTTTGCGTCCGGAATCGTTGAGAGCATTGGGCTGCTCTCCGGCGAGCGCGAAAACGTCCATGCGCTGTCTATGTATGTCGACGGAAACGAGGACCTGGTCAAGGAGGCTGTGGCGGTTCTTGACGGGTTCGCTGCGGACGACGAAGTTGTCGTGTGCACTGACCTCTTTGGCGGCAGCGTCAACAACGAGTTCACCAAGATCGTCCAGACGCGTCCCAACACGCATCTGGTGACCAATATGAACCTGCCGCTCCTTATTCAGCTGCTGTTCGTGCCCGAATCCACCCCGATCGATGAGGCCATTCGCCAGATCGTCGAGGCGGACGACACCAAGGTCAAGTACGTCAACGACCTGCTGGGGCAGGCCGAACTCGATGAGTTTTAATCGTTAGGAGCACATCATGATTCAGATGATTCGCGTGGACTATCGACTGCTTCACGGCCAGGTTGCCGTTAGTTGGACCTCGGCTCTGGGTGCCGACTGCATCCTGTTGGTGAGCGACACGGTCCTCAATGACAAGCTTCGCCTGCAGGCCCTGTCCCTTGCAAAGCCGGAGGGCTGCAAGGTCGTCGTCAAAAACACCGAGGATGCCGTCAAGGCGCTCCAGAGCGGTGTGACCGATAAGTACAAGCTCTTCGTGGTTTGCGAGACGATCCAGCAGGCCGGTGCCGTCGCCAAGGCGATGGGCGTCAAGAAGATCAACCTCGGCAATGTTGCCTTTAGCGAGGATGCCCGCCAGGTCTCGACCAGCGTATTTCTCACGCCCGAAAACGAGGCATACGTCAAAGAGCTGCTCGGCGAGGGCTACGAGCTGTTCATTCAGATGATTCCGGCAGATGCGAAGACTGACGCCGCGAAGGTCATCGGTTAGGGGCCATCATGGTTATCAAGACAATCCTGATTTTCCTTATTGCCCTTTTGGGTTATTCCGAGTGGCTGACGGGCACGAGCTACCTCCAGCGCCCGATCGTGCTCGGACCTCTGGTTGGCCTTGTCATGGGCGACATGGTGACCGGCACGATCATGGGCGCCACGATGGAGCTTGCCATGGTCGGCGCCATCTCGGTCGGTGCGTATAACCCGCCCGATACGATTTCCGGCACTATCCTGGGCGTATCGCTTGCCATGCAGGCCGGCGCGGATGCTTCGGCGGCCCTGACCCTGGGCATTCCCATCGCAACGATCGTCCTGGCGCTCGATACCGCCCTGGGCCAGCCGGTAATGCTACTGCTGGTGCACCGTATCGACAAAAACGTCGAGGACGGAGACACCAAGGCCATCACGCGCAACATGCTTATCGCGGGTTATGCGCAGAGCTGGTGCGGCCTGCTGATTATTCCCCTGGCATTCTTCTTTGGCGCCGATGCCGTCGCCAGCCTGCTCAACATCATTCCCGATTTCGTTCAGACCGGCATGGATGTCGCCGCCGCCTTCTTGCCCGCACTCGGCTTTGCGATGCTGGCGCAGATGATTATGAACAAAACGGTGGCTCCGTTCTTCTTCGCTGGCTTCTTCCTCGTCGCCTACTTTGGCATTAGCACGACGGGCGTGGCGATCTTTGCCGCGATCATCGTCGTCGCGATGACGGTTTTGGGCGAGAAGAAAAAGGCGGAGCAGCCCGCAGTGGCAACCGAGGATCCTGCGATTGGGAGTGGGTTCGATGAGTTTTAAGTTTGAGTCTTCTTATGACGGGCTGATTTCCCGTGCAGACCTTAAGAAGCTGTTCTGGCGCTCGATTCCCTATGAGCATTCCTGGAACTACGAGCGTATGGGCCATATCGGCTTTATGTGGGCCCTTATGCCGATCCTTCGCAAGCTGTATCCGCAGGATGCAGACTTTAAGGCCGCCCTTAAGCGCCATATGGAGCTCTATAACGTCACGCCGTACATCTCGACGCTCCCCATGTCCATTGCTGCCGCAATGGAAGAGGTCAACGCTACTGACGATAGCTTTGACACGAGCGCGATCTCTAATGTCAAGCTTGCTTTGATGGGACCGCTGTCCGGCGTGGGCGATGCCTTCTACTGGGGCACGCTGCGAATTTTGGCAACGGGTGTCGGCACGTCGCTGGCGTTGCAGGGCTCTATTCTTGGCCCGATTTTGTTCCTGCTCGTGTTCAACGTCCCTCACTACATCATCCGTTACCTGCTGACGTTTGTGGGATATCGCTTTGGCTCGGACATGATCAGCAAGGTCCAGGAATCGGGCATTATGGACACGATCGTCAAGATGGCCTCTATCATGGGCGCCATGGTGATCGGTGCTATGACCATGGAGATGGTCACCGTGGACATTCCGCTCATGGTCGGCGCGGGCGATGGCGCTCAGACGCTCGCCGAGCTGCTCAACGGAATCTTCCCGGGCTTTGTCACGATGGGGCTGTTTGGAATCGTCTATCTCATGCTCAAGAAGAAGATGAATCCGCTGCTCATCATGCTCGTGATCCTACTCGTGAGTATCGCCGGCGCGTTCTTTGGAGTGCTTGGTGTTCAGTAGGGCATCCGTCATAATTAAAACAATGTAAGAGGGGACGTCGCGCACACTGTGCTGCGGCGCCCTTTTGCCGAAAGGTGGACAAGATGGAGTATCCACAGCTTGCCGTCATGAATATCAGCCATCGCTATTTTGACCTTGAGGAGTTCTTTTCCTCGGCAGCGGCCTCGGGCTACACGTGTTGCGAGCTTTGGACCGGGGCGATGCATCTGTATGTCGATTGCCATGGATACGATTCGCTCGAGCAGGTGCGGGAGCTGTCGCAGCGGTATGGAGTTCGGATTGTGGGACTTTGTCCCGAACAGAACAACCCCAAGCCGTGGAATATCGCGGCGCGCGGGAATGAGGCGCGTGCCCGCACGCTCGCGTACTTTAAGAACGTTGTGGATATCGCGGCGGAACTTGGAGCCGAGCAGGTCATGGTCTCGAGCGGCTGGGCATTTTTGAACGAGCCGATCGAGGACGCGTGGGGTCGCAGCGCCTCGATGCTGCGTGCGATTGCCGAGCATGCGGGAGAACGCGGCGTGCGACTGGTGCTCGAAGCCCTACAGCCGGTTGAGTCGATGATCGTGAACTCGGCGGCCGATACGAAGCGCATGATCGAGGCGGTTGATCATCCGGCACTTAAGGCGTGTCTGGATATGGGCGCCATGGCGGTGGCGGGGGATACCATCGACGATTACTTCGATCTGCTTGGCGATGATGTCGCCCACGTGCATTTTGTCGATGTTGCGGCAGATGGCACGACGCATCTTGCCTGGGGTGACGGCGACCGCGATATGCGTGCTGACCTGGATAGGCTGGTGGCGCGCGGCTATCGCGGAGTCGTTTCGGCCGAGACCTATGACGGGCGCTATTTTGCCGACCCCGCAGCTGCCGATGCGCAGGTAATGGCAGAGTATCGTCGTGCGATTGGCGCCTAGGTGGGGTTGGGCTGCGGCAATCTGCCCCATGTTTCCAAATGAATACGGTGTGAGCGGCTGCGACGGATTTCCCCCGCAAACACTCTAGTATGCTAAAGTACCCAGAAGACCGGCGGAGCTATGCCGGTCTTCTGTTCTATACGAAACGCAGCATGAGGAGGCTCACCAGATGACGGCCACACCGTGGGGATTCCGGGACATATTGCCCGAGGAGGCTCAGGCGCGCGAGGAGATTGCGCTGACGGTGAAGGGCTGCTTCAGGGAGCATCATTACCTTCCGGTCGAGACGCCGCTGCTCGAGGACAAGGGCTCTCTCGAGGAGGGCGGCCGCATTGCGGACACCCCGTTTAAGCTCTTTGATGACGACGGTCGCCTGCTGGTGGTCCGTCCCGACAACACGCTGCCGATCGTTCGCCTGGTTTCGACTCGCATGCGCGCGGCCGATCTGCCGCTGCGCCTGCGCTACGAGGCGCCGGTGGTCCGCGAGTGCCAACGCAATGCCGGCGCCTCGCGTCAGTTTACGCAGCTGGGCTTTGAGCTCATCGGCGCGGGCGATGCCGCGGGCGATGTTGAGATTGTCTCGCTGGTCGCCGAGGCCGTGCGCAAGCTGGCGCTGCCTGATGCTCGCATTATCGCAGGTAGCGTACGTCCTTTTAAGGAGCTGCTCGCGGTATGCGAGGATCGCCAGCTGGCTGCCGAGGCATTGCGTTGCGTGCACGCCAACGACTTTGTGGGCCTCGATGTCCGTGTGGCGGCAAGTGCCGAGCGCGAGGCCGTCAAGGCTGCCATCAGCGAGCTGCCGCGCCTACACGGTGGCCCCGAAGTGCTCGACCGCGTGGACGCGCTGTTGGAGGCCGCCGGCATCGTCGCGCCGCTCACGCGCGAGCTGCGTGCCCTGGTCGAGGGCCTGGCTCCCGAGGACGCCCAGGTGCTGTCCTTCGACTTCTCCATCATGAACTCTTTCGATTACTACACGGGCCTGGTCTTTAAGGCCTATGCCGGCGGCCTGCCCGACCCGGTCGGTTCGGGCGGACGCTACGACTCCATCTTTACCGGTGCATTTGGCGACGGCATCGAGGTGCCGGCGGCGGGCTTCGCCTTTTCGCTCGAGCGTCTGGAGGCCGCGCGCACCTCGGCCGAGGACGCCGCTTCCGACGGCGATCACGCCGTGGGCCGTGGCGCCGAGGGTCCGCTGCGCATTGCCGTGCCCAAGGGCTCGCTTAAGGCCGACACGCTCGACGTGCTCGAGGCAGCGGGCTTGGACGTCTCTGAGTTACGCGACCCCGGCCGTCACCTGATCGTGCGCGGTCGCGACACGCGTGCCGGTGAGGGTGCGGTCGGCGATATCGAGTTTGTCATTGTACGCCCCAGCGATGCGCCCGCCTTTGTGGGCTGCGGTGGTGCCGATTGCGGCATCTGCGGCTGGGATTCGCTTATCGAGGCCGACCTCAACCTGCTGCAGCTGGTCGATCTGGGCTACGGCCTGTGCACCTTTATTGAGGCTGAGCCCGCTTGGCGCGCCGGTCAGGCCGAGCGCAACTATGCCCGCCGCGGTTCGCTTCGCGTGGCAACCAAGTACCCGCGCATCGCGAGTGCCTGGTATGCCGAGCGCGGCGTGAACGCCGACATTGTTTCGCTGCACGGCAATATTGAGTTGGGCCCTATCGTCGGCATGACCGACCGCATCGTGGATATCACCGCCACGGGTGCCACACTGCGCGACAACGACCTGGTCATCACCGGCCACATTATGGACTGTACGGCCCGCTTCTTTGTCAATCCGGGCGCCGCACGTCTGGATCCGCGCGTACGCAATCTGGCAGATCGCTTGGCGGCAGCCGTGAAGGACAAGCATTTTGAGCCCGTTGCGGGCTCGGCACAATAGCGCGAGCACGCACGGGCGCCCCAACGTCCGGGCGGCAGGTCGACTGACGCCGCCGCCCGGTCTCTCGTTTTTCGAACGCAACCTCGACCGATAGGGGATACCGATATGAAGACCATCAAGCTTGCTCCCGGTGAGCGCCTCGTCACCAACCAGCTCAACCGCAAGGGCGTGCTACCGCAAAACATCGTCGACGCCGCCCGCGATATCGTGGCCAACGTGCGCGCCAACGGCGATGCTGCGGTGCGCGATTACTGCCAGCGTTTTGACGGTGTCGAGCTGCAGAGCTTTCGTCTGCCGCAAGAGCAGATTGACGCCGCGCTCGAGGGCCTCGATCCTACCTTTGTCGCCGCGCTCGAGAAGGCCGCGCGCCAGATTCGCGAGTTTCACCAGCGCGAGGTCGAGCAGAGCTGGTTTACCACGCGCCCGGACGGCACGATGCTCGGCGTCAAAGTGACCCCGCTCGCTGCGGCCGGCATCTACGTTCCGGGCGGTCGCGCGCAGTACCCTTCCACCGTGCTCATGAACGCCATTCCCGCCAAAGTGGCCGGCGTCAAGCGCGTGGTCATGGTGACCCCGCCGCAAAAGGACGGCCTGATCAGCCCCTACACGCTTGCCGCGGCCAAGCTCGGCGGCGTGGACGAGATCTATATGGTGGGCGGCGCTCAGGCCGTGGCCGCGCTGGCGTACGGTACCGAGACCATTCCGCGTGTCGACAAGATTACCGGCCCGGGCAACGCCTTTGTTGCCGCTGCCAAGCAGATTGTCTCGGGTGACGTGGGCATCGACATGGTCGCCGGTCCCTCCGAGGTCTGCGTGTTGGCCGATGCCACGGCCAAACCCATGGTGGTCGCGGCTGACTTGATGGCGCAGGCCGAGCACGATCCGCTGGCTGCCTGCTACCTGGTGACCTGCGACGAGCAGTTTGCGCGCGAGGTCGAGGCGGGTATCGACATCCTGGTGGCGCAGTCCCCACGCGCCGAGATCACGCGCGCCTCGCTCGACAACGAGGGTACCATCGTGGTGGCCGCCGACATGGCTGCCGCCGTCGAGGCCGTGAACACCGTGGTGCCCGAGCACCTTGAGCTGCACTGCAAGGATGCGATGGGCCTGCTCGGCGGCATTCGCAACGCCGGCGCCATCTTTGTGGGCGCCTGGAGCTCCGAGCCGCTCGGCGATTACGTCGCCGGCCCCAACCACACGCTGCCGACCGGCGGCACCGCCATGTTCTCCAACCCGCTTTCGGTCGAAGAGTTCGTTAAGCGCTCGAGCGTCATTTGCTATACGCCCGAGGGCCTGCTTTCCGATGCTCCTGCCACGCAGCGTCTAGCCGAGGCCGAGGGTCTGTGGGCACACGCGCTTTCCGCCGCGCTGCGCCGCCGCGTGTTGGAGCAGGGCGAGGATGCCGTGAGCGCCGAGTCGCTGGCCGCGGCCGACCTGACCAAGGTTGCCTGGCCGGGCGACGCCGTGGCGACGGTTGCCGAGGGAGTGGACCTGGCGGCTGCTGCGGGCGGCGCCGCTGGCCCGACCGGCGAGGAGGCCTAATATGGCCGAGCTGACGCCCCGCATGAAGGAGCTCCTCCAGCCCTACTTGGCCGGTATTGAGCCCTACGATCCCAACTTTACGCCTACGCGCATCAACCTTTCGGCTAACGAGAACACCTATCCCGTGCCGGCCGGCGTGCGCGAGGCGATCGACGCTGCCTTGGCTGCCACACCGCTCAATCGCTATCCCGATCCCATGTCGAACGACCTGCGCGACGAGCTTGCTGCCTGGCATGGCATGACGCGCGAGAACATCTGCGTGGGCAACGGCGGCGACGAGCTGCTCTATAACTATCTGCTGGCGTTTGGCGGCGCGGGGAGAACTCTGCTCAACTGCCCGCCGTGCTTTAGCGAGTATGCCTTCTTTGCGTCGCTCTGCCAGACCGAGGTGTGCGACGTGTGGCGCGACCCCGCGACCTTTGAGCTCGACCAGGCAGCTGCGCTCGCGGCAGCGCCGGCGTGCAACCTGGCAATCGTGACCTCGCCCAATAACCCCACGGGTGACGTGGCACCGCTCGACTTTGTCGCGGCGCTGTGCGATGCGTGCCCCGGCATGGTCATGGTCGACGAGGCCTACGTTGAGTTTGCCGACGATTCGTTTGGCGCGGCCACCACGGCGCAGGGGCTTATCGCCGAGCATCCCAACCTGGTGATTCTGCACACGCTGTCCAAGGCGTTTGGCGCCGCCGGCACGCGCCTGGGCTACGTGATTGCGGCGCCCGAGGTTATCGAGGTGTTCGCGGCGATTCGCCAGATCTATTCGGTCAACGTTCTGAGCCAAGCCGCCGCTCTTGCCTGCGTGCGTGCCCGCGATGCCTACGCGCCCGTGGTGGCACAGGTCGCATCCGAGCGCGAGCGCGAGCTGTGCGCCCTGCGCGCAATGGCTGCCGAGGGCCTGCCCGTGGAGGCATGGCCGAGCGCGGCGAACTTTGTGCTCGTGCGCACGCCGCATGCCACGCGCGTGCGCGAGCGTCTGCGCGATGAGTATTCGATTTTGGTGCGCGACTTTAGCTACGCGCTGGGGCTCGCGGACTGCCTGCGCATTACCGTGGGTACGCCGCGGGAAAACGATGAGGTGCTGGCGGCGTTTGCCGCGCTGGTGAAGGAGGAGATGTAGATGGGCCGTTATGCCGAGGTGACCCGTAAGACGGGCGAGACCGACATTGTCGTCAAGCTCGACCTGGATGGAACCGGTACGTGCGATATCTCGATCGGCGTGCCGTTTTTCGACCACATGCTCAACGCCTTTGGCCGCCATGGTCTGTTCGATTTGACGGTACATGCGGTAGGAGACGTGGAAGTCGACGCACACCACACCGTTGAGGACACGGGCATTGTGCTGGGCGAGGCGTTTTGCCAGGCGCTGGGTGACAAGGCGGGCATTACGCGCTTTGCCGATGCGGCGATCGCCATGGACGAGACGCTCGTGATGGCCGCCGTGGACATTTCGGGTCGCGGCCAGGCCTATTGCGAGCTGCCCGTGCCGACCGAGCGCGTGGGTAGCTTCGATACCGAGCTAGCCGTCGAGTTCTTCTACGCCTTTGCGCGCGATGCCAAGCTCACGCTGCATGTGCGCGAGCTGGCAGGCGGCAATTCACACCACATTATCGAGGC
Organism: Collinsella sp. TM06-3; assembly: GCF_003436395.1. Lineage (NCBI taxonomy): Bacteria > Bacillati > Actinomycetota > Coriobacteriia > Coriobacteriales > Coriobacteriaceae > Collinsella > Collinsella sp. TM06-3. The sequence continues at coordinate 13,198 of NZ_QSPG01000024.1, forward strand.
CGCCTTTAAGGCCGTGGGCCGCACGATGCGTCGCGCCTGCGAGCTCGATCCCCGCGTGCAGGGCATCCCCAGCACCAAGGGCTCGCTGTAACCTACCAAAAAGGGACAGGTTTATTTTGGCAGGTTTTATCTGCGGAAATGCCGTCTCATGTGGTGGGTGAACGTTTAACCGACCAAAATAAACCTGTCCCTTTTTGGCAGGTTTTGAATGGGAAAAGGGAGGGTCGCGTGGGCGAACCGAAGATCGTGGTGGTCGACTACCACAAGGGTAACTTGTCGAGCGTCGTGCGCGGGCTTGCGCGCGCCGGTGCCGCCGCCTGCACGTCGGACGATCCGGAGCAGATCCGCAACGCGGACGGCCTGGTCATCCCGGGCGTGGGCGCGTTCTATGACGCGATCGCCTTTATGCGTCAGAGCGGCGAGGCGGACGCAGTACTCGATGCCGTTGCCGCCGGAACTCCGCTGCTCGGCATCTGCCTGGGCCTTCAGCTGTTTTTTGAGCGCGGCAACGAGGGCGTGCCTGCGGACGAGGGCGTGGTCGCCGACGGTAACGCCCCCGAGCAGGCTGACGGCCCCTGGGTCGATGGCCTGGGCATCATGCGCGGCTCGTGCACGCGCCTGGAGTCGAGCCGCCTGAAGGTGCCGCACGTGGGCTGGGACCAGGTGCACATGACGCCCACCGGTGCGGCCGACCCGCTGCTCGCCGGTTTTGCCGAGGGCGCCAACATGTACTTCACCCACAGCTACGCGGTGGCCGACGACGCCGATGCCGCCGATGTGCTGGCGCGCACGCACTATACGCGGAGCTTCCCGTGCATCGTGCGCCATGGCAACGTGTGGGGCTGCCAGTTCCATCCCGAGAAATCCTCCGCGCTGGGTCAGCGCATCCTTAAGAACTTCGTCAACATCGTCGAGGAGGTTGGCCGATGATCCTGTTTCCCGCAATCGATCTGATCGGCGGCAAGGTCGTGCGCCTGGAGCGCGGCGACCGCAGCCGCTGCAAGGTATATTCCGACGACCCCATGGCCGTTGCCCGCTCGTTTGCCGAGCAGGGCGCGAGCTGGGTGCACGTTGTCGACCTGTCCGCTGCCTTTGGCGAGGACGAGGACACGTGCGCTGCCAACTCGGCGGCGATTAAGGCCATCTGCGGCGTCGACGGTCTGTCCGTGGACGTGGGCGGCGGCGTCCGCTCGCTCGCGCGCATCGACGAGCTGGCCGGCTATGGTGCTCGCCGCATTGCGCTGGGCACCGTGCTCGTGACCGAGCCGGGTTTTGCTGAGGTGGCAGCCCAAGGCTTTGGCGAGCTGCTGGTCGCCGATATTGCCGCGCGCGACGGCCAGGTTAAGGTGAACGGCTGGCGCGATGGCGCGGGTGTGGCGCTCGACGATGCCGTGGCGCAGCTCACCGAGCTGGGTTTTAAGCATCTGGTGTACACCGACATCGCGCGTGATGGCATGCAGACGGGCATCGATGTGGCGGCGTATCGCCATGTGGCGCAGGTCGCGGGCTTTCCCGTCGTGGCTTCGGGCGGCATCTCGACGCTCGACGATATCCGCGCGCTGGCCGCGGTGGGTGAGGATGCCATCGAGGGCGCCATTACCGGCCGTGCGCTCTACGAGGGCAACTTTACGCTGGTGCAGGCGTTGGCCGCCGCCCGAGGGGAGGAGTAGCCCATGCTTACCAAACGCGTAATTCCCTGCCTAGACGTCAAGGACGGCCGCGTGGTCAAGGGCGTCAACTTTGTGAGCCTGCGCGATGCCGGCGACCCGGTGGAGCTGGCGCGCGCCTACGACCGCGAGGGCGCAGACGAGGTCGTGTTCCTGGACATCACCGCCACGAGCGACAACCGCGCGACGACCATCGAGATGGCGGCGCACGCGGCCGAAGAGCTCGCTATTCCCTATACCGTGGGCGGCGGTTTTCGCGACCTGCCGGGCATGCGCACCATGGTTGCCGCCGGTGCCGATAAGGTGTCGCTTAACTCTGCCGCCGTGCGCAATCCATCGCTGATTAGCCAGGCTGCCGCGGCATTTGGCAGCCAGGCCGTGGTCGTGGCGGTTGATGCCAAGCGTGTGGGCCTGCCCGGGGAGCCGGGCGCCGATAAGTGGGAGGTCTTTACGGCGGGCGGCCGCAACGCTACGGGTATCGACGCGGTGGCGTGGGCCGAGGAGGCGGTTCGTCGTGGCGCCGGCGAAATCCTACTGACCAGCATGGATCGCGACGGCACCAAGGCCGGCTTCGATTTGGCGCTCACCCGCGCCGTGGCGCGCGCGGTACCAATCCCCGTCATCGCGAGCGGCGGCGTGGGTACGCTCGAGCATTTTGCCGAGGGCGTGATCGAGGGCGAGGCCGACGCCGTGCTGGCAGCAAGCGTCTTTCACTTTGGAACCTTCAGCATTCGCGAAGTCAAAGAGTATATGGCCAGCCAGGGCATCCCTGTCAGATTGGATTTTTAAATGGTGCAAGTGACAACTGCGTCCGAGCTTAAATACGACGCCAACGGGCTGATTCCTTGTGTGGTTCAGCAGTATGACACCGGCGAGGTGCTTATGGTTGCTTGGATGAACGAGGAGTCGGTGGGACTGACGCTCAAGACCGGCACCACGTGGTTTTGGAGCCGCAGCCGCCAGGAGCTCTGGAACAAGGGTGCGACGAGCGGCAACATGCAGGAGGTCAAGGAGATCTGGGCCGACTGCGATAGCGATACGCTGCTGGTCAAGGTCGACTCGCCGGGTCCTGCCTGCCATATCGGCAACCGTACCTGCTTCTTTAAGCGCGTGGAAGGGGGAGCGCGATGAGGGTCGTGACGCCGTTCGAAGTCGCCGATTGTAACGCCGAGCTCCTCCGCGCGGGCGTGCCGTGCCGCGTGCATCTGACCGATGCGTGCGGGGCACAGTCGCTTTGGCTCGAGGCCGAGAAGGAAAGGCTCGATGAGGCCCATGCCGTCATCGTCGAGTTCTTTGAGAAAAAGGGCGCAAAGCCTCGGTTCGATGAGACCGGTACCTACTTTACGCTGCAGTAACGAGAGGAAATAACCATGGGAGTCAGAACAGCTAACGTGCAGCCGGGAAATATCGGCGAGACGCTGACGGGGCTGGCCGAGGTGATTCACGGTCGTCGCGATGCGTCGCCACAGGAGAGCTATACCGCTCGCCTGCTGACCGATGTCGAGGACGAGCTGCTCAAGAAGCTTGCCGAGGAGGCGAGCGAGGTGATCATGGCCTGCAAGGATAACGATCACGATCACATCCGCTACGAGGCCGGCGACCTGATCTACCACCTACTCGTGACGCTCGAGCGCTACGGCATCACCCTCGACGAACTGGCCGGCGAGCTCAACGCCCGCCGCCACTAGTCGTTTAAGAACGTCCCTAACGGCTAGTCTTAGGCGAGGGGCGTGGATTCCCATTCGCCGGTAGGGTGGGGGATATCGAAGGTTCGGTAGCCGCAGTCGTAGGCGTGGGTCTGGGCCTCGCGGATGTTCCAGCAAATATCGCAGGCGCGGTGTGCGTCCGAGCCAAAAGTAATCGGCACCTCGGCGTGGGCGAAGCGACGCAAAAGGCCGGTCGCGGGGTAGTAATCGTCGAGGCCCTTGCGCGGCGCGGCTGTCGAGACCTCAACGCGGCGACCCGTATCGTGGGCGCATTCGGCCATCTGCTCCCAAAACGGCGCGGGGTCAAAGTCGGGTGCAAAGCCGTCCTTCGAAAAGCGCATGACCAGGTCGGGGTGGGCCATCACGTCAAAGCTGAGTGAGCTTTCGCAGGCGCGGCACCAGTCGTCGACATAGCGCTCCCACACGCCGTGTACCCCCAGGTTTTCCCAAACATGCAGGTTGGTATCGTCGTCGATCCAGCCGCAGAGCGAATCGGGTGCATCGGGGCGAGCGACGTCCTTCGTTCCCGCCGTGCCCGCAGCGCCGGCCGCAATATCGCCCGGGTTACCAATCCAGTGCACGCTGCCCAGACGTACGACGGCGCCCTGGGACCAGCGCTCTACCAAGGGCTCGCAGCCTTCGTACCAATCGCATTCAAAACCGTAGATAAAGGTGAGCTCCGGCGCAATCTGCGCGGCGAGTTTGCGGGCGTCCTCAAATGCCAGGCGATGCGCCGTCAGGTCGCCCTCGACAACTTGCACTTCGCAGTTGGCGTCCATGCTGGCGGGCAGGGTGAGGTGGTCAGTCGAGACCATGACGCGGCAGCCGGCCGCAGCAGCGGCGCGGACGTTGTCCTCAAACGAGGCATGGCCATCCGAAAACGAGGTGTGGGTATGGCAATCGACCAGCGGGCAGGCGGACATGGCGACTCCTTTGCATTTGGCGAATCCGCTCCATTGTAATGGCGCAGCCTCGGCGCGTCGGGAACGCTGCAAGTCGAAACCGACTGGAAAGGGCAGGCGGCGCGTGCCGGCGCCGGCGACTACTTGCTTCGTGCCGCCACGCGTTTGGCCTGCACCGTTACCATCGCGTGCCGCACGGCGGTGATGGGGCGATAGCGGATCATACGCGGTCCCGACCAGCGCATGACCTCGCGGATCTTCTCGCGCATGGCAGGCCGGTAACAATGCGAAGGACAGGCCGAGCAAAATGTCTTGGTGCCCATGTGCGGGCAGTGCTCAATGCGCGCGGCGGCGTATTTCTGCAGCTCGGCGCATTCGGGGCAAAGCGTAATGGTCCGAAGGCCGAGCTTCACGCGCACGGGCTCATCGTCGCCAGCCTGTTTGACCGCATGCTCGCTGCCATGATGCCCACGACACCACAGCGCAATCATCTGCGACACCATTTGGGCCTCGCGCTCACGTTTGCGTGCCAGCTCCGGTGTGTCGACCGGGCGCGCCATTAGCTCAGCCTCCCGTGCTCGACCGAAAGCGAGAAATCGGCAAACGCGCAGGTGCTGGCACGGTGGCTTACGAGCACAATGGTCTTGCCGCGGCGCTTGAGCTCGTCGATTGCCTGCATCACGGACGCCTCGTTGAGGGCATCGAGCGCGCTGGTGGGTTCGTCGAGCAAGATGAAGGGTGCGTCGTTGAGGAAGATGCGCGCAAGGCCGATGCGCTGGCGCTCGCCGCCCGAAAGCGAGTCGCCCAGTTCGGCAACGGGCGTGTCGAATCCCTGCGGCAGACGGTCGATGAGCGTGGTGAGTGAGGCGGAGCGGCAAGCGTCGAGCAGCTCGGTATCGGTGGCGTTGGCGTGCGCGACCAGCAGGTTCTCGCGTACGGTGCCGCAGAACAGATGCGTGTCCTGGGTCATATAGGCCTCGTGGCTGCGCAGGCTCGCCGTGTTGATGTGGCGGGCATCGACGCCGCTCATCGTGATGGTGCCGGCTGCGGGGTCCCAAAAGCGCATGAGCAGCTTGAGCAGCGTCGACTTGCCCGAGCCCGAGCGTCCCATGATGCAGGTCATGGTGCCGGGCGCAAAGGTGCAGGTCACGTCGTCGAGGATGAGACTCGAGGCGGGGTTGTTCGCGGCCTGCTCTGTGGTGTCGGCACCGCCCGCGTCCACGCCGCCCGCATAGCTAAAGCTCACATGCTCGGCTGCGGCGCCGGCAAACCCAACGTCCTGTCCGTCGGAGACCTCGGCGCACTGGGGCTGCTCGTCGAGCAGATCGAGCACGCGTGCGCCCGAGGCGAGCGTCTCCTGCAGTGAGGCGCCCAGGCGGCTCACGGCCATCACCGAGCCAAACGACGACACAAAGGTAAAGACGGCGACAAACGCTGCGGCAAAATCAATCGTTCCCGCAGACACCAGCTGCAGCGCACGCCCGAGCATCACCAGATTGGCCGCAAGAATAAGCGCATCGGCTACGGCCTCGCTGGCCGCCTGGCGGCGCTTGAGGCGCGCGTCCACGGCGCCGACTTGCTCGGTCAGCTTGCCCAGGGCACGGCTGCGATCGGCGCCACCGGCAAACTGGATAGTCTCGGACGCGCCGCGCAGACTGTCGAGCACAAAGGCGCCCAGCTTACCGGCGCCCTCGCGGCTCTGGCGACCGGTGGTGCCGCATGCCTTGGCCGAGGTCAGGGGCAGCAGCACGCCCAGGACCGCGTAGGCCACGAGCGCGATGCCCGCGAGCTCGGGGCTCACAGCCAGCAAAAAGCCCTCAAACACAACGGTGCAGACCAGTGCGATGGCAATGGGCGAGATGGTGTGCGCGTAGAAGACTTCGAGCAGCTCGATATCCGAGGTGACCAGGCTCACGAGCTCGCCCTTGCCGCGGCCCTCGAGCTTGGCGGGGGCGAGCTGGCGCAGGGCGCCAAACACCAGGTCGCGAATGTGTGCGAGCAGACGGAATGCGATGTAATGGTTGCAGAGCTGCTCGCCGTAGTGGAGCGGCCCGCGCGCGATGCCGCAGGCGGCGCAGGCCGCGCATGCTGCGATAAGACCAAGCCCCAAGGCGTTGCGGCCCAGCGCGGCCATAAGGCCAAGGGCGCCAAAGGCCGGCACGAACGCGGCGGTGAGCATGCCGATGCTGCCTAGCGCGACGGCTAGCACAAGCCAGCCGGCAAGCGGTCGGACGAGCCCCATCATGCGCCACATGATGGACGGCGCCGAGCGACGGGCGCGGCCGGAGTCAGGCGCCGCGGCAGCGGAAGACGAGCCGGCACCGTTGAGGCCATCGGTACAGGCAGTACTGTCGCCAACAGCCTCAACCGCGCCGGCATCCTCGGCATCATCCTCCGCATACGCATATGCCGAGAGCTGCTCCTGGCTGTTCCACATGCGCGCATAGGCGCCCGCGCTCGACAGGAGCTCATCATGGGTGCCGCGCTCGGCAATGCGACCGCGCTCCAGCACCAGAATCTGGTCGGCGTCCACGATCGTCGACAGGCGATGCGCCACCACAATTACGGTGTGCTCGCCGGCAAGCGACGCGATGACCTCGCCGATCGCGGCCTCGCTTGCGGCATCGACGTTGCTCGTCGCCTCGTCAAACACATAGATGGGCGAGTCGTGCAGCAGGGCGCGGGCCATGCACACGCGCTGGCGCTGGCCGCCCGAAAGGTTGGTGCCGCCCTCGTTAATCACCATGTCGAGCCCGCCGTTGGCCTGCACAAAGGCCGCCACGCGCGTGCGGCCGAGCGCGCGCAAAAGCTCGGCGTCGGTGGCGTTGGGCCGGGCGAGCAGCAGGTTGTCGCGCAGGGTGCCGGCAAACAGGTAGTCGTTGGTGGGCACCAGCGTGACGGCGCGCATGAGTGAGGTGGCCGTGGCATCGCGCAGTTCAACGCCGCCGATGCGAACGCTGCCACGGTAGGCACCCTTGCGGCCCGCGATAATCCCCGCGAGCGTGGACTTGCCGCCGCCGCTTTCGCCCACGAGTGCCACGAGCGAGCCGTGCGCAATGGTCGCGCTGGCGCTGTCCAGCACCGTGCGGTCGCCGTATGCATAGCTCACGCCCGCGAGCTCGATATTGCCGCGACCGTCAAGCTCAACATCGCCGCGCTCGGGCTCGGACGTATCCAAAATGCCAAACATGCGGCGCGAGGCGGCCATGCCGTTCATAGCCGTGTGGAACAGCGATCCCAGGCGGCGCATGGGCAAAAAGAACTCCTGCGACAGAAAGACGATGAGGAAGGCCGCCTCAAAGCCGATCTTGCCCGTGGCGAGCTGCAGCGCGGCTACGATAATGCCGAGCGCGGCGCCCATATAGACGACCAGGTCCATAACGCAAATGGAGCGCAGCTGCATCACCAGCAGGCGCATGGTCGCTGTGCGGAAACGCTCGGACTCGGCGTTGATGCGCTCGTGCCAGCTGCGATCGGCCTGGTAGACCTTAAGGGTGGTGAGACCCTGCACGGCCTCCAGGAACATGCCGCCAAGATCGACATAGCTGCCCCAGTACTCGGCACCGATCTTTTTGGCGTTGCGCATGACCATCATGATGGAGACGGGGATGACCGGAACGCAGGCGAGCAGCAGCGCGGCGGGAAGACCCGCTTGGCCCACGAGCAGTACAAACAGCGTGATGGGTGCCAAGCCGGCAAAGAAGAGCTGCGGCAGGTAACCGCCAAAGTACACCTGGAGTTGCGTGGCGCCCTCGACGCTGGTCTGGACGGCCTCGGCGGTGGGGACGGTCTCGGTGTAGGAGGGGCCGAGTGCGGTGAGCTTGTCGTAGACGAGCGAGCGCACGCGGCGGACGGCCTCGAACGCGGCCTTGTCGCCGGCGCGTTGGGCCAGGTAGATGGAGGCGGCGCGCACGATGATGGCGGCGGCGAGCGGCAAGGCCGCCTGTGCGAGGGCATCGACGGCGAGCGCGGCGGAAAGACCGTCCGTGACGATGCCGCCCAAGATGCGCGCAAGCACCCACATCACCGTGATGTTTGCCATGAGCGCGATCCATTTAAACAGGACGCTCGCCACAATGTAGGGCGTTGCCTGCGGAACCAGGGAGAAGAGCCGCTTCTCGAACATGAAACCTCCGATGCCGTAACGGTGCCGGGCGGGGTCCTCGGCAGCCGATTAGTTAGCCAAATGCAACTAGAGTAACATCGTGCAGCAGGTAAGTATGCCGAGGGTAATTTTTTAGCCGATGAACTGCGTAGAAAGTCCAAAATTGTTGAGTGCAGCGAACTTTATGGCGGACGGAGTGCAGGCGCAATTCTGATCGTGTGCGGCCCCGCTCCAAAACGTGTACGTCAGCCTCCGAAAGCTGCAAAAAATGACATGTTTGGAGGCTGATGTACATGTTTGGATAGGGGCGAGGGCGGCGACGGACGAAAGTCACGCCTGTGCCACGTCCGATGTGCTAGCGTTTGGATGAACAAAACGAGCCCGTGCGGAAAGGATCCGGACCGTATGCAACGTGGAAGTACATCTCCGCTGTCCCGCGAGACCGATGCGCCCGAAACCATCGTCAAGCTGGAGTGCGACATCGACGATGCATCGCCCGAGGTACTCGCCTATGCCGCCGACCGCCTGCGCGAGGCAGGCGCCCGCGAGGTGCACTGGCTGCCCCTCTACTGCAAAAAAGGCCGCCCCGGCTGGCAGCTGCAGGTGATCTGCTCGCATGAGGATATCGAACGCCTGCAGACGATTATCTTTTTGGAAACCACGACCAACGCCGTTCGTCGCCAGGTGATGGAACGCGTTTGCCTGCCGCGTCGTTTTGAGCAGGTAGCGACGCCTTGGGGCGAGGTGTCCGTTAAGGTGGCGACCCTGCCAGACGGCAGCGAGCGCGCGGCTCCCGAGTACGAGGATTGCGCCCGTCTTGCCCGCGAACATGGCGTGCCACTCCAACGCGTGATGCAGGCGGCTCAGAGCGCGGCGCTACGATTCGAGTAGCACGGTAGATGGGCTCCACATCCGCCGGACCCCGTATTCAGCCCCCATCAACCCCACCCGAAAGGACTCCCCATGAAATACCTCATCGCCTCCGACATCCACGGCTCGGCATACTGGACCGAGCGCCTGGTCGCCGCCATCGAATCCGAGCAGCCCGACCGCATCGTGCTGCTGGGTGACCTGCTCTACCACGGCCCGCGCAACGACCTGCCGCGCGACTACGCCCCCAAGCGTGTGATTCCGCTGCTCAACGCCCTGGCCGACCGCATCATCGCGGTGCGCGGCAACTGCGACGCCGAGGTCGACCAGATGGTCCTCGACTTTCCCGTCATGGCGGACTACGCCACGCTGTTCGACGAGACCGGTCGCGAGCTGTTCCTGACGCACGGCCACGTCTTTGGCGCCGGCATGCACAACAGCGTCGACCACGCGCCCGCGCTGCCCGAGGGCTCCGCGCTCGTCTACGGCCACACGCACATCAAGGTTAACGAGGCAAGCGCCGCGCACCCGGGCCTGTGGCTCTTCAACCCCGGCAGCGTGAGCATTCCCAAGGACGGTGCGCACAGCTACGGCATCTACGAGGGCGGCGCGTTCCGTCACGTGATCCTGGAGGAGGAGTAACCATGGCCGAGCATGTGGCTCAGCAAAATGCCGAGGGTTCGCGCGACCTGTCCACGCTGGTCGACGCGTCGGCCGAGCTGCAGCATCTGGTGCAGACCATCTGGCGCCTGCGTCAGCCCGATGGCTGCCCGTGGGACCGCGAGCAGACGCATCAGAGCATTGGCAAGAACATGATCGAGGAAGCCTACGAGGCGCTCGATTGCATTGAGGCGGACGACGTGGCACATCTGCGCGAGGAGCTGGGCGATGTGCTCATGCAGGTGGTGCTGCATGCGCAGATTGCGGCGGACGCCGGTGAGTTTTCGCTGGCCGATGTGGCACGCGATATCGACGCCAAGCTCATCCGCCGCCACCCACACGTGTTTGGCGATGCGGACGCCGAGAGCTCCGACGAGGTTCTCAAGATCTGGGACGAGGTCAAGCTTGCCGAGAAGGCCGCCAAAGACCAGGCCGTGGCGGCAGGCGAGGCCGCGCCCGAGGGTCTGCTCGACGGCGTGCCCACGCACCTGCCGGCGCTGATGCAGGCTCAGAAGGTGTCGCGCAAGGCGGCTGCCGTGGGCTTTGAGTGGGAGACGGTCCAGGACGTGTGGGACGAGGTCGCCGAGGAGCGTGCCGAGTTTGAGGCCGAGGCTTCCGGCTCGCCCGAGCGCGAGATGGAGTTTGGCGACCTGCTCTTTGCTCTGGTCAACGTTGCGCGCAAGGAGGGAATCGACGCCGAGAGCGCCCTGCGTGCCAGCACGGCAAAGTTCCGCCGCCGCTGGGCCGCGATGGAGCAGATGGCGGCCGACGCCCACGTGGATCTGGCCGAGCTTTCGACCCACGGCCTCAATGACCTCTGGGATGCCGCAAAGGCAGAGGAGTAAGACTGCGGGGGCGACGGGACGGACTTGTCCCATCGCCCCTATTATTTTTTAAAAAGATTGTATCCCTTGGCTAACTTAGGGCATAATGCAAAAAGTGCGATAAGGCTAACTTATGAACCTGCGCGCCGCTGTAGCGTGCAAGCCGTGTCGCCAAGCATTCAACCCGTTTCCAAGTGAGAGGGAGACAACATGAGCGATATTTTGGACGTTTACGGTCGCGAGGTGCTCGACAGCCGCGGCAATCCCACTGTCGAGGTCGAGGTCGTGCTCGAGGACGGCAGCTTCGGCCGCGCGATGGTGCCTTCGGGTGCTTCGACCGGCGCCTTTGAGGCCTGCGAGCTGCGCGATGGCGACAAGGGCCGCTACCTGGGCAAGGGCGTTTCGCAGGCCGTCGAGCACGTCAACAACGAGTGCGCTAACGCCGTCGTGGGCCTCGACGCCTTCGACCAGCGCGCCGTCGATGCCGCGCTGATTGCCGCGGACGGCACCCCCAACAAGACCAAGCTCGGTGCCAACGCCATCCTGGGCGTGTCGCTGGCCGTCGCCCGCGCCGCTGCCGAGTCGGCGGGCCTGTCGCTGTACCAGTACCTGGGCGGCGTCAACGCTCATCTGCTGCCCACACCTATGATGAATATCCTCAACGGCGGCGTGCATGCCGACAACAACGTTGACTTCCAGGAGTTCATGATCATGCCCGTGGGCGCCCCGAGTTTTGCCGAGGGCCTGCGTTGGTGCGCCGAGGTCTACCACACCCTCAAGGGCGTGCTGCACGAGGCCGGCCTGGGCGGCGGCGTGGGCGACGAGGGCGGCTTTGCCCCCAACCTTAAGACCAATGCCGAGCCGTTCGAGTACATCACCAAGGCCGTCGAGAAGGCTGGCTTTAAGCCCGGCGTCGACTTCATGTACGCCATGGATCCGGCCTCGACCGAGTTCTACAACGCCGAGACCGGCATGTACGAGCTCAAGGGCGAGGGTGTTGAGTATACGAGCGCCCAGATGGTTGATTACTGGGAGAAGCTCGTCGACACCTATCCCATCATCTCCATCGAGGACGGCATGGCCGAGGAAGACTGGGACGGCTGGGTCGAGCTTACCCGCCGCATTGGCAACAAAGTGCAGCTGGTGGGCGACGACCTGTTCGTCACCAACACCGAGCGCCTCAAGAAGGGCATCGAGCTGGGTGCCGCCAACGCGATCCTGGTCAAGGTCAACCAGATCGGCACGCTCACCGAGTCGCTCGAGGCCATCGAGACCGCCAAGGAGGCCGGTTACGCCTGCATCGTGAGTCACCGCTCCGGCGAGACCGAGGATTCCACGATCGCCGACCTGGTCGTGGGCGTCAATGCCGGCCAGATCAAGTCGGGCGCCCCGTGCCGCAGCGACCGTATCGCCAAGTACAACCAGCTCATCCGCATCGAGGACGAGCTCGAGGGCAGCGCGCGCTACGCCGGCAAGGCCGCGTTCTACAACATTCGCTAAACGGGCGAATTTGGCGAGGGGGAGGCTGACTCGGTTCCGCCCCCGCCTTGGCTGGACGCCGCAAAGCGCTGTGGGCGCTGGGCCATATGGCTCAGCGCCTTTTTTATGTCGAGCAAAGGCTGGCGAAGGCGGTACGGGCGCTCGTGCTATAACTAAAGGACTTAGCGCAAACAAACCTCAACCGCACAAGGCGCACATGGATCAGATTTACGACAACAGGTACTATTCCGCCGGTTCGCGTGAGCCGTCGCCTCGCCGTGCGCGCACGGTGCAGCTCGGTGGGTCCGCCTACGCCGGCGCCGACCGCTCCACGCAGCGCCCGACAAGTACCTCGCGCCCCAATGCTCAAGTGAATACTTCGACAGATGGACCGGTGCGCCCGGCACGTTCGTCGCATGCGTCGCGTCCCTCGGCCCAGACGCACGACAGGTTGAGCAGGCCCTCGAGCCGTCTTTCGGGCTCGGACTTTATGCGCTACGCCAACGACAATGCGGTGGTCAAGGCAATCTATGACTTTACGCATGGCTCTCTGCGCCCGCTGTTTATCGGTATCGTGGTGGCGCTGGCGCTCGTGAGCCTGTATTTCCCCGTGCGCGACCTGTACGTGGCTAAGCGCTCGAGCGACATCTTGGCCAAGCAGGTCGAGATTCGCCAGCAATACAATGATGAGATGAAAAAAGACACTGATAAGTGGTTCTCGGAAGAGGGCATTAAGGATTCGGCACGGGACTTGGGCATGGTGATGCCCGGCGAGAAGAGGATTGAAGTGCAGGGTCTGGACGAGGATTCGGATTCGTCGTCGAGCAAAAAGTCCTCAAACGCCAAGAATGCCAGCGAAGTGGCCAAAGAGATCGAAGAGGTCGGCAAGGACGCACCGTGGTACATCAGGACGCTCGATATGCTGTTTGGATTTAACGGCGTCGAGGGTCAGACGGTCGCGTCCAGCGGCGAGTAGGCGAGTAGCACCCGGAGGGGAGCCCGCAATGGCAGATTGCAAACGATATAAGGTGGCCGCGATTGACCTGGGCACGGTGTCGTCGCGACTGGTGTTGGCGCAGGTCGAGGCCGGGGCGATCGTGGAATCGTCCAAGCATACCGAGATCACCGACTTGGGCGAGGGCGTGGACGCGACGGGGCGCTTTTACGAGGCAGCGGTCGAGCGCGTGCTTGCCGCATGCCGCATGTTTGTGGACGAGGCGCGTGCCTTTGGGGCTGTGTGCATCTGCACCACGTGCACGAGTGCCGCGCGCGATGCGTCCAATGCTGCCCTGCTGCTGGACGGCCTGCGCGAGCTGGGGCTCGAGCCGCAGGTGATTCCGGGCGAGGTCGAGGCGCGCCTGACGTTTTTTGGCGTGGCACACGACTTTGCTGGCGAGCGCATCATCGTCGCCGATTCGGGCGGTGGCTCCACGGAGCTCGCGACGGGCGTCTATGCGCCTGAGCGCGGGGTCTTTGCGCTGGAGGGAACGCGCTCACTGGACATCGGCTGCCGTCGCGTGACGGAGCGCTTCTTCTCCGCGTTGCCGCCTGCGGACGGGGAGCTTGCGGTTGCCGCCGCGTGGGCGGGCGAGCAGTTCTTCGCCTATTTTGAGGGTCTGCCGAGCAATTTTGAGCGCGCCGAGCGCCTGGTCGCGGTGGGTGGCACCGTCACCACGCTCGTGGCGTTGGTTCACGAGCTGGAGCCGTACGACTCGAGTTTTGTGCACCTGCGCGAGCTTTCGATGGAGCAGGTCTCGGCCGCTATCGAGCGCATGTCCACGCTGGATGTTGCAGGCATCGCCGCGCTGCCAGGCGTGCAGCCCAAACGCGCGGGCGTGATCTTGGCCGGTGCCGTGGTAATTCGCGAGCTCATGCGCGCTGGCAATTACGACACGCTCGCCGTAAGCGAGAACAGCTTGCTTGCCGGCATGGCCGCCACCATCAACGAGACTCTCGACGGCGCGACCCCCACCATCGCATGGACCCCGAGTCTGAGCACCCTCTAAAACTAGTCTTTTTGGGACGGGGCTATTTTAGCTACTTATGCCAGCCTGTCGATTTGCCCAATCTCCCAAAGCGGAATATTGACGAGCATGTCCTCGTCTCTATATGCCGCCAGGGAGGTCCTCACGCAACGCATGAGTTTGAATTTTTCGCAGGCTATTTTCAGACTCTTCGCTTTAAGGTTCTCTGCTGCCTTGACCTCAAGCGGAAGTACGGTCCCCGCATGGTCGATGGCAAAGTCAGTTTCGGCATTGCCAGAGGTAGAGGACCAGTACGCGGGGCTTTTGCCTTGCAGCAAGAGTTCCTGTGCGACATATTGCTCGGTGAGCGAGCCCTTAAACTCGGTGAAAACAGCGGAGCCGTCCAGGACGATGGTCGGTGGGAGGTTGGAGAGCGCGCCGAGGATGCCGGTGTCGATGCAAAACAGCTTGAAGCCCGAGAGGTCCTCATAGCTCGAAAGCGGTGCCCTGAGAGCGGAAACGCGCGGCACCTTATGAACGATTCCGTAATCCATGAGCCACTGGAGACTCTCTTCGAAATCGCGTGCGCGCGCCCCGGGGCGAAGGGCTCCGTAGATGAACTTTTTATTTTCCTTTGCAAGCTGGCCGGGGAGGGATTTCCAAACCAGCCTCATGCGCTCGACAATGCGGGCGGGCGCATGTTTGCCAAAATCGGATTCGTAAGCCTCGATGATTTGTTGCTGAAGCCTGCGGGCTTCGATGAAATCGCGGGTCGCGGCGAAGGCGGAGACGACTTCGGGCATGCCGCCGACAACGAGGTATTCCTTGAGCAAGTGCTCGAGCTTTTCGGTAACGTTTGCCAGAAGATTCATGTCTGCGGCAAGGATGGCGTCGGCGAGCGGGTCGCCATCGACGGCGCGAACGAACTCGGTAAACCCCATGGGACGCATGGTGAGCTGGTCGATTTTGCCGACGGGAAATGACTCGTTTTCGCGCCGGAGCGCGAGGCCCATATAGGAGCCGGCTGCGACGATATGGTATTCGGGCGCAAGCTCGTTGAAGTACTTGAGCGAGGTGATGCCGCGCGGTGCCTCTTGGATCTCGTCAAAGATGATGAGCGTGTCTGCCGGAGTTACGGTTTGGCCGCGAAGAAGCTCTATCTGGGAGATGATGCGCTTGGGGTCGAGGTCTCCATCGAACAGCGAGCGTGCGCTCGGTTCGAGCATAAAGTCGAAACGAATGATGTTTCGATACTGTTGGCTCGCGAATTCGTTAAGAAGCCAAGTCTTTCCTGTCTGGCGGGCACCCTTAAGCAAGAGGGGTTTGCGATTCGCTCTCGATTTCCAAGCGATGAGTTCACTCATAAGCTGTCGCTGCATATTGCCTCCCAACTCTCTTGGCTAGTATAAGGCCCTTTGGACGGTTCCCTTGAAAAATGTGCGACACAACCACATTTTTCCATCGGAAAATGTGCGAGACAACCACGTTTTTCCATCGAAAAATGTGGGAGTGCCAATCTAAGTTGCGGTGAAAAAGTTCTTAAATAAGCTGGTAACCAGTCAAAACAGGAACTATTCCACCGCAACTTATCATCCGTGTCGGCATCCACAAGAAACGAGCCCGCGTCTCCGGGGGACACGGGCTCGTAAACAATGCGTGGTAGGGGCGGTGGGACGTCTGCGAATTTGCGCAGCAAATACGCACCGGCCTCGGTCGCCTGCCGGCGCCCTCGCCGGCTCGCTACAAACGCTCCGCGTTTGCTTAACGCTCGCCCCCTCGCGGGTTCGAGCCCCACCGGCGTGCAAAAGAAACGGGCCCGCATCCCTGGGAGATACGGGCCCGTAAAAGCCAATGGTAGGGGCGGTGGGACTCGAACCCACAATCCTTGCGGCGAGAGATTTTAAGTCTCCTGCGTATGCCAATTCCGCCACGCCCCCGTGAGACTAGAAGTCTAGCACAAGCCGCCCGTTACGCGTTGACAGCCATCGAGTGCTGGCCCGACTTTTCCAAGTACCCTTGATTATCGACTTTATCCGAACACCTCCCACATTC
>NZ_QSPG01000025.1:0-26580 GCF_003436395.1 Collinsella sp. TM06-3
TGAATGTGGGAGGTGTTCGGATAAAGTCGATAATCAAGGCCGGAGGGACCGAAAAATTTTTTCAAAAAAGTTGTTGCGCGCCGGACAGACTTCTGTGTATACTAATCCCCGCAGCGCACGCGAGCGGAAACAAACGCGAACGCCTGCCTGGGGAGTTAGCTCAGTTTGGTTAGAGCGCCGGCCTGTCACGTCGGAGGTCGCGGGTTCGAGCCCCGTACTTCCCGCCAACGCAATTAAAGCCACGTCTTCGGACGTGGTTTTTTGCGTTTGATAGGACCTTGATCCCATCGGCTCCTTTCGCCCAAAACCAAAGCCTTCCAATTCCCGGACAAGCTCCGCTTGAGACATGGTTCAAACAAGGAATTTGTTGCGCAACGCCTGCTCAATGAAGTAGGGGCAGGTTATACTGAATTGCACTGTGGGCCGTTTTTGATGCAAGAGGCTTCAAACACGGCATTCAGTGGGCACCCATTTTGCAATTTGGGCGTCCATACGGTCATTGGTGTCTCGACGTAAGCTCGGCCCCGGAGCTCGTTCGAGCTGTTCCTATTCTTTGAAAGGGGAAAAATGGACATATCGAGGAAGACTGATTACGCCCTTCGCATGCTCGCGATGCTTGCCGAGGACCCGGAGCGCCTGCTTTCTGTTCGAACCGCCGCCGAAGAGGTCAACGTCCCGTATTCGTTTGCCCGTTCGATCCAGCATGGTTTGGTTCAGGCCGGTATTGTGGAGAGCCTGCGTGGCGTCCATGGCGGCATGCGTCTTAAGGTCAGCCCCGACGATGTCACCATCCGCCAGGTCGTTGAGGCCGTTCAGGGTCCCATCATCATGAACGATTGCACCGCGCCCGATGGCGACTGTGCGCGCATGGGTACGTGCTGCTATCATTCCCTGTGGGCCGGAGCTCAAGCGCTGATGCGCGACTACCTCGATTCCGTTTCGCTGGGCGATATCGTCGCTCACCGCCAGTTCCCGGCCGTCGATTCCAAGTTCGCCGACCGCGATGCGTTTCCCGAGTATGCCACCTGTGCGTGCGCTTGCCGGGGGGAATAGCGCCGCATAAGGAGCATAGCCATGATTCAGGACCCCTTTCGTTCGATGATTCGTTCGGAAGGGGTCCTGCGTTATCGCGACCTTCCGTGGCGCCGCACGTGCGACCCGTACATTATTTGGCTTTCCGAGGTTATGCTGCAGCAAACGCAGGTGCCGCGTGTGGAGACGCGTATGCCCGCGTGGCTCGACCGCTTTCCGACCGTACAGGCGCTCGCCCAGGCCGCTCCTTCCGACGTTTTGGACGCCTGGCAGGGGATGGGCTACAACCGGCGTGCTCTGGCGCTTCACGGAGCCGCTCAGTGCATTATGGAAGATTGGGGTGGGGAGTTTCCACGTGAGACGCGCGACCTGGTCGCCCTGCCCGGTATTGGCCCGGCGACGGCGCAGGGCATCCGGTCGTTTGCGTTCGATCTTCCGGGCGTGTATCTGGAGACCAACGTGCGCACGGTCTTTTTGCATCATTTCTTTCCCGATGTGCCGGCCGTTCCCGATCGCGAGCTGGTGCCGCTGATCCAAGCCGCCTGTCCGGCGGCTCCCGGTACGACGGCGGATGAGATTGCGCCCTTTGCCGCGCCTCAAGACGATGCCGACACGCCGCGCGCGTGGTATTACGCGCTGCTGGATTACGGCGCGTATCTTAAAAAGACGCTGCCCAATCCGTCCAGGCGGTCGGCGAGCTATAGCCGTCAGTCCAAGTTTGAGGGCTCGCGCCGTCAAAAGCGCGCCCACATTGTGCGCATGCTGCTGGCTGCGCGCGATGGGCGGCCGGCGGGCATTACGGTTGATGAAGCTGTTGCAGGCGTTAACGAGATGGAGACGGCAGCCGGCAGAGAGTCGGTCGAGCGCGAGCTGGTCGCAAGTATTCTTGCCGATCTGGAGCGCGAGGGCTTTTGCCGCTCCGAGGGCGATCGTTGGCTGAGTGTGTAGCCCGCTCAAATCTGAAGAACAGGATTGTAAGGTTTAGATTTTCGACATGAGGGCATCCTAAAGACAAGGCCGCCCGAAGCCTACGGGCGGCATGTGTTGAAGGGAAGTACACCTATGGATTTTGAGAACTCCCAAACCAAGAAGAACCTCGAGACCGCTTTTGCCGGTGAGTCCCAGGCGCACACCAAGTATCGCTACTACGCATCTAAGGCCAAAAAGGACGGCTACGTTCAGATCTCGAATATCTTTGCCGAGACCGCAGGTAACGAGTCCGAGCACGCCAAGCTGTGGTTTAAGTATCTGCACGACGGCGCCGTTCCCGACGCCCTGGACAACTTGCGTGATGCCGCTGCGGGCGAGAACTACGAGTGGACCACGATGTACGACGAGTTTGCCAAGACCGCCGAGGAGGAGGGCTTTGCCGAGATTGCCGCAAAGTTCCGCGGCGTCGGTGCTGTCGAGAAGGCTCACGAGGAGCGCTACAACAAGCTTGTCGAGCGCATTGAGTCGGGCGAGGTGTTTGAGCGCGAGGGCGTGAAGGTGTGGAAGTGCCTGAACTGCGGGCACCTGCATGTGGGTGCCGAAGCGCCCGAGGTGTGCCCGGTATGCAACCACCCGAAGGCGTACTTTGAGGAGCAGGTGGTGAACTACTAGCGCCGATACGAACGTGGACTGCGGAGCGCAGGGCGGGGAAATACCTTTCCCTCTCGCTCACGGCTCCGCAGGGTCGCGCGAGGCAAAGGTATTTCCCCGCCCTGCGCTCCGGCGTTGGGTCGTCGCGTGCTCGCTACAGAAAAGCTGATAATTAAGTTTGTGTGCCGTCCCTTTTGGGGCGGCACATCTTGTATGGGGTGGACAGTTAGTTCAGATACGTATTTTTCCAATCACTCTGCGGTCGGCTTTTTGGCAGTTGGAGGCCTATCGAGCCCCTTTGGGCTGCCTGAAGGGCCTGGTTTTAGGTCTTACTTGCCCGTTGTGTGGAATCAATCGCGCCAAACGTAGCATCTTAGGGCATATGGAGGGGGTCTGAATTATACGTATTTGAACTAACTGTCCAGGGTGCTTCACCCAAGGCCGTGCCGCCTTGCTTTTTCGTGCCTCATTCGGGGCGCCGTGCCTTGTTTGAGGTTCCGGTCTCCACATTTTTCGTCAAGCTTTTGGTTAGATTTTGGTCAGTTGGCGTAAGGGCGGAAGGCCAAAAGATTGCTGACGGAAAAAGCTCATAGAAAGTGCTGGTAGGGGAGTCGTTGAGCTTTTCGACAGCTTTCTGGAAAAAGAAACTTTGCAGCTATTGCTACGGATTGCGTTGCCGTGGCCTTGGCGGTGCGGGATGCTGGGCGTAAGCGTCGAATGCTCCGATTGAGGAGGCCAGCATGGACCTGTTTCTTGAGACCCCGCAGCAACAAGCCGAGCGCATGTTGCGCCAACAGCAACGGCTTATGGAGATGCAAATGCAAGGAGTAGCCGCCCAGCCCCCTGCGCAACATGCCACGCCCGCGGTTTCGCTTGCGGGCGGATCGGCGCCAGAGAACTATTCCGTACAACAAGATTCGTATGCGCAGGAGCTTGCGTTCGACAAACGCCGCACGCGTCACCGCCGCGTGGGCCAGCGCCTGCGCACATTAGCGATGATCGTGCTCATTCCGTTAGGACTTGCGGTGATTTTCCTGGTCTCGTATGCGTTCACCTGCATCCTCAACGGCGCCTCGCCCAATGAAGTGCTCCAACATCTGTCAGCCCTCGGCCAGCGCCTAGGCGATGTCATAACAACCATCCGCGCCGGCTGGGAGAGTTAGCGTTTTGACGCCTGTGGCCCAAAATCCATTTGTCCGACTGCCGTGGAGCGCCCGGTGCGTGTGGCGGGGTAAGATTGATCGCGGTTTTGATTGATACTCGATTGGGTTTGTTGGGCGGAGTCTATGTCTGCTATTGATATTGCGCTTGTTGTGATTGCCTTGGTGGCGGTGGGAGTTGCTGTGGTTTGCGCCCTGCAGCTTAAAGGCCTTCGTGCCGAGTTGCGAGAGCGTGGCGGCAACGACGCGGAGATGCTGGCTGCGCTCGAGCAGGCCAACAATGCGCTCGACACCCTGAACGTCGCGCTGTCCGAAACCCGACGCACGGCAAACGCCATCGCGCAGCAGCAGACGACCGACGCCGCCGTGGAGCAGCAGCGCTACCTGACCATTGCACGCGAGTTCTCGCAGGCGGGGGACCGCATGGATGACCTGCGCCGTGAGACGGCTCGGCAGCTCGGCGCCAATCGCGAGGGCATCGAGCATCGCCTGGACAAGGTGCGCGAGACGGTTGATGCTCAGCTGGGTGCCATCCGCAAGGACAACAACGTGCAGCTCGATCAGATGCGCGCGACGGTGGACGAGAAGCTCTCCCGTACGCTCAACGATCGCCTGTCAGCATCGTTTAAGCAGGTGAGCGACCAGCTCGAGGCCGTGTACAAGGGTCTGGGCGACATGCAATCCATCGCCACCGGCGTGGGCGATCTTAAGCGCGTGCTGGGCAATGTGAAGGCGCGCGGTATTTTGGGCGAGGTGCAGCTGGGTGCGATCCTGGCGGACATCCTCACACCCGACCAGTATCTGGAAAACGTTGCCACCAAGCCCGGCGCCTCGGAGCGTGTTGAGTTTGCCGTCAAGCTGCCGGTGGACGAGGGCGACCCCGTGCTGCTGCCGATTGACTCCAAGTTTCCGGGCGACGCGTACGAGCACCTGCTCGACGCGCAGGAGTCGGGCGATGCAGAGGCCGTGGCGGCTGCGCGCAAGACGCTCGACACCATGGTCAAGCGCGAGGCCAAAGACATCTGCGAAAAGTACCTGAGTGTGCCGGTAACGACCAACTTTGGCATCATGTTCGTGCCGTTTGAGGGACTGTACGCCGAGATTGTCAGCTGCCCCGGGCTTATCGAGGCTCTGGGCCGCGACTATCACGTCAACGTTGCCGGCCCCAGCACCATGGCTGCCATCCTCAACAGTCTGCAGATGAGCTACCAGACGTTTAAGCTGCAAAAGCGCACCGATGACGTGCTGCGTGTGCTTTCTGCCGTCAAGGCCGAGCTGCCGCGCTATCAGGCGGCGTTGCGTCGCGCGCAGCAGCAGATCGAGACCGCGGGCAAGACGGTTGAGGGCATTATCACCACGCGCACCAACGTTATGGAGCGCAAGCTCAAGGACATCGACGCGCTGGAAGATGCCGAGGAGGCCGACGAGGTCTTGGGGCTCACGTCCGCGGGCCTGCTTGCAGGGCAAGAAGACGAGGGCTAACTGCGCCTGGTGGCGGGGCGTCTGCGCAAGCGCGGAGCGCGGGCGCTTTTCGTGTCGTACGTGCCTGAAGCGCACTTCGGTGTGCAACAATGGCGTTTCTCCCCATCAGACGCGAAAGGAAGCCCATGTCTCAGAGAAGCACCAGTCCGCTCAAACGCTCAACTGTGCGCCGCACGCTGCAACGTTTTTGGGATGTCACGCGCACGCAGCCGTTGATCGTCTTTCTCTCGGTGTTCTCGTCGGCGGGCTACATCTTTTTGCTCACGTTTGCCAACACTTACGTTATGGCCCTCATCGTCGACCGTGTCCAGGCCGGCCCCGTGTCAGCCGACCAGGTGTTTGAGGTCTTTGGCCCTTACATTCTGGCGCTCGTGCTCGTTAATCTGGTAGGCCAGATCCTCTCCAAGCTACAGGACTACACCGTCTACAAGCTCGAAATCGCAGGCAACTATCACCTGGCGCGTCTGTGCTTCGACACGCTCTCCAACCAATCCATGACATTTCACACCAGCCGTTTTGGCGGATCGCTCGTGAGCCAGACGAGCCGTTTTATGAGCGGCTATACGGGGCTGGTAGACGTGACGGTGTATTCGCTCATTCCCACCATCACCTCGGTTGTCTGCACGGTGGCGGCGCTCGCTCCGGTGGTGCCGACGTTTACCGTGATCCTGGTGGGCATTATGGTCGTCTACATCGCGTTTGTCTGGCTTATGTACAAGCGCATCATGCCGCTTTCGGCCGCGACGTCCGCCGCGCAGAACAAATTGTCGGGCGTGCTGTCCGACGCGGTCACGAATATCCTGGCCGTCAAGACCTGTGGGCGCGAGGACTTTGAGCGCGACCTGTTCGATACCGCCGACCGCGCCGCGCGCGATGCCGAGACGGTTTCGATGCACGCCATGATGCAGCGCAACTTTACGACCTCGGGCCTTATCGTCATCACCATGGCCGTGGTGAGTGTGTTCGTGGCGGGCGGCAATGCGTGGTTTGGCATCTCGGCCGGCGCGCTCGTCATGATCTTTACCTACACGTATAACCTCACCATGCGTCTGAACTACGTGAGCTCCATGATGCAGCGTATCAACCGCGCGCTGGGTGACGCCGCCGAGATGACGCGCGTGCTGGACGAGCCACGTTTGGTGGCAGACGACCCGGACGCCCCTGAGCTCAAAGTGACCGAGGGCGCGATTGATTTTGAGCACCTGAGCTTTGCGTACCGTGACGCTGCGGCGGGTGAGAGCGTGTTCGATGACCTGACGCTTCATGTGGCGGCGGGCCAGCGCGTGGGCCTGGTGGGCAAATCGGGCTCGGGCAAGACGACGCTCACCAAGCTGCTGCTGCGCCTGGACGATGTGCAGGGCGGCCGCGTGCTCGTGGACGGCCAGGACGTCTCGCGCTGTACGCAGCAGAGCCTGCGTCGTCAGGTTGCCTACGTGCCACAGGAGGCATTGCTGTTCCACCGCTCCATTCGCGAGAATATCGCCTACGGCCGCCCTGATGCCACCGACGAGCAAATTCGCGAGGCCGCGCGCCTAGCCAATGCCCTGGAATTCATCGACCGCCTGCCCCATGGCTTCGACACCATGGTGGGCGAGCGCGGCGTCAAGCTTTCGGGCGGCCAGCGCCAGCGCGTGGCCATTGCCCGTGCCATCCTCACCGACGCGCCGATTCTGGTGCTCGACGAGGCGACGTCTGCCCTCGACAGTGAGTCCGAGGCGCTGGTGCAGGAGGCGCTCGAGAACCTGATGCGCGGCCGCACCTCCATTGTGGTGGCGCATCGCCTGTCCACCGTGGCGGCGCTCGACCGCATCGTGGTGCTGGCGGACGGCGAGATTGTCGAGGACGGTACGCATTCGCAGCTCGTCGAGGCGGGCGGCGAATATGCAAGCCTGTGGAGCCGCCAGACCGGCGCATTTTTGGAGGCTTAAGGTCCCCGTACGTGGGACAATCGTTTTTGTGAAGTTATGTTTCTGCCGATCCGAGGAGTCGTTATGCCACGCGAGACCAATGCCGCCAAACGCGAGCGCGCCGTTGAGGTGTGCGAGCGCTTTAACCGTCGCTATGGCCCGGTCGAGTGCTTTTTGGACCACGAGGATCCCTTTAGGCTGCTCATCGCGGTGCTGCTCTCGGCGCAGACGACCGACGCGCAGGTCAACAAGGTGACGCCCCAACTGTTTGCCCAGTGGTCCACGCCCGAGGCCATGGCCGGGGCAAGCGTGGCCGACGTGGCCGAGACCATCAAGTCACTCGGTTTTTACAAGAGCAAGGCCAAGCACGCCGTGGAGGCCGCGCAGATGATCGTTGCCGATTACGGCGGCGAGGTACCGGCCGACATGAAGGAGCTCGTCAAGCTGCCGGGAGTGGGGCGCAAGACGGCGAACATCGTGCTCAACGTGGGGTTTGGCATTGTCGAGGGCATCGCGGTCGATACGCACGTCAACCGCATCGCGCACCGCCTGATGCTGAGCCCCAAGACGCATGCCAAAGAGCCACTCAAGACCGAGCAAGATCTGCTCAAGATTCTGCCGCACGAGTATTGGGGATCGGTCAACCACCAGTGGATCACCTTTGGCCGCGAGATCTGCGACGCCCGCAAACCCAAGTGCGATGAGTGCCCGCTGGCGGATTTATGCCCCAGCGTGCGTGTGATGGGGTAGGGGTCCGCCGCATTTTGTCGGCACCCGAGGACGGCGACTAATGTTGCGCAGCACATGTGGGTCGCGAGGGCTCAATATGATGGCGACAGATGCCGTTTGTTGTGAGGGGATGCCCGAATATGTCTTGCACCAAGTGTGGCTCCGAGATGCCCGACGGAACCGATTTTTACACTAACTGCGGGGCTGGGCATGCGCTTGAGCAGGAGCATATGTTGCTTCCTGCCGCCTCATGCAAAAATGTGTTGCTAATTTAGAAGCCTATTCAAGCGCGCCGAAGTCGTGGCGTGCTGGCGTAGCATGAACAAAGAATCAAGCAATGGAGGGCAACGTGGCAACATTGAAGACGCGAGAGCTTGAAGATTATTTTGAGCGCATTGTGCGCACGCGCGAAGGTGACCTACCTGGTCGTCGCAAAGGCGACGAATACTTGTCTCAAACCCATGCACTCTACCACGGAGATCCTGCGCCCTGGGCTTTAACGCCAAAGATATTCGATAAGGATATGACGGCGCTTCTTAAGGAGGCGGCCGAGCGTATGTACGGCATTATGGACAAGGTGACGCGGGCGTTTTGTTCCGATGCCTCCGTGCGTGCGTGGTTTCGCATGGATCCGGCTTTTTCTGACCTGTGCGCTATGGATGCCGGCTATGATTGCCAGATTCCCCTTGCGCGCGTTGATATCTTTCTTGACGAGGACGCCGGTTCGTATACGTTTTGCGAGCTCAATACCGACGGCAGTGCTGGAATGGTAGTGACCGATGCGGTCTGTCAGGCAGTGCGGATGACGCCTTCCTTTGAGGAGTTTGCATCCGACCACCCCGGCTTTCGGCAGTACGATTTGTGCGGTAGCTGGATAGATGCATTGTTTGAGACCTTTGCAGAGTGGGAGCTGGCCCATCCTCACCGCACCGAGGATAGTGCACGATCGGACAGCGGGGCCTGCGTTGACGAGGGTCTCTATGCACCGCAATCAAAGATATATCCCGCTTCGGTGGCAATCGTGGACTATTCGGAGAGCATCGACTTGGAAGATGCGGCTCATTTTGTCGACCTTATGAGGCAGCGGGGCGTAGTCGCACGCTTTGCGGATGTGCGTGACCTGCGGATTGTCGAAGAAGAGGGCGGTGCTAGGCGCCTGTGCGATGCCGCTGGTCCTATTGATTGCGTTTGGCGGCGCGCGGTGACCGGCGAGCTGTGGGATAAGCCGTGCGACGGACGCTCAGCCTTAATCGAGGCTGCCCAAGAAGGGCTTGCATGCATCGTCGGTGGTTTTAGAACGTGGCCGTGTGCGACTAAGACCGTATTTGCGTTTTTGTGGTCTCAGGCCGGTCAGTCCTTGTTGAGCCCGGAGGAGCAATCGTTTGTACGGGAGCATGTGCCCTATACCGAGATTTTGGACGAAAGCACCCAGTTGTCGAGATTTGCCGAAAAGGATCGATGGATTGTCAAGCCGTGCGGCGGCTACAACGCGGTTGGCGTTGTAGCCGGTTTGGATGTCACGGAACGGGAATGGTCCCAGGTGCTTGCTCGCGCTGCGGCAGCTGGGGCGATTGTGCAGGAGTATGCTCAGCAGTATCAGACTCCCTGCTTGCGCGGAACGCTTGTCGATGGGCCGCATCGAGGAGAGGCGCCCAAAGGACTTGTGGATGATCTTGGTTTTGCGCCCGCTTCTAATATGGAAGGCCTGTACCTGTATCGCGGCCGTTTTGCGGGCGTGTACACACGCGTCGGTTTTGCCAACACCATAGGGGAGTGGACGAGCCGCCTGAACGTTGCGAGCTTTTTTGAGGAATAGCCGTTTCTTGGGGCACCTTCCGTGGTTGCGGCGTTCGACGTGACGGGGAGATTTTGGCGAAGCCGGTGAGTCCAGTACTATCTGGCGTTTTTGTTGCGGGGCTGGGCGTACGCCTGAGCTGGAGTCCTCTCCATGCGCTACCATGACAGGCAACGAATTTGACGAACGACCCGTCGAGCTTGCCTCGGCGGGCTTTTGGCGTTGCAATGCCGGAGGAACATCATGCTCATTCACCGTATAGCCGCGCAGCTCTATACTGCCGAGGCACTGCAGACCGTCGAGGCCGGACTCGATGCCGGCGAGGACGTGACGCTGGCCGTGTCTCAGTCGGGCCGAACGCTTATGGCGGCCGCCCAGTTTGCGCGTCGTCCGCGCCCCACGGTCTACATCGTGAGTGGCGAGGATGCGGCCGATCGCGCCGCACGCAGTTTGGCCGCCTATGTGGGCCTGGCGCACGTGTGCCGCTTTCCCGAGCGCAAGGACTACCCTTGGCGCGAGCAGGCGCCCGACGACGCCGTGGTGGCGCAGCGCTGCGAGGCGCTCGGGCGCATCGTGCGCGGGGACAACTGCATCATGGTCGCCTCGGCCCGCGCACTGCTGCGCTGCGTGCCGCCGGTCGAGAGTCACTACTGGGAGTCCACTACTTTTGCGGTGGGCGAGGAGATTCCCTTTGACGAGGTACCGCAGCGCTTGGTGGGCATGGGCTACACCAATGCCGGTGCCGCCGACGCGCCCGGCCTGTTCCGTGTGCACGGCGACACCGTCGAGGTGTTTCCCGCGCAGGAAAAGGCGCCCGTGCGCATTGAGTTTTTCGGCGACGAGATCGACCGCATCCGCCGCATGGTGAGTTCAACGGGCCAGACCATCGGCAACGAGGACAGCATCGAGATCTTCCCCTGTCGCGAGCTCGCACTCACCGACGACGCCGTCCACAACATGCACGTGGCGCTCTACCGCGCCAGCCAGGACGACAGCAAGTTGGCGGCGCTGCTCGAGATGGTGGATGCGCGCATCGTCACGCCTGAGCTCGACCGCTTTTTGCCGGTGATGTACGGCCAGACCGTGAGCCCGCTGTCGCATGTGAGCGGCAAGGCGCTCGTGGTGCTGTCCGAGCCGCGCTCGCTGTTCGACGATTGCCTGCGCGCCTACGAGGATATCGAGGCGCGTGCCGGCGAGGCGGGGGTCGACCGTCTGGATGGCCTGTACGTGCGTGCCCAGCAACTCGACTTTGGTTCCCAGCAACGCCTGAACTATGTGAGCCTCATCCGTGCCGGCGGTGCGGTGACGGCCGAGCTCAAGATTGAGCAGCCTGCCATCGCAGGCTCGGACAACCGTTTTATGACGCGCATCCAGGAGGTCGTGGGCAAGCGCTATGCCTGCGTGTTTGCCATCCCCGACCGCGGTGCGCGCGAGTCGATGGAGCTTACCTTTGGCGACGAGGGTATTACCTTTGAGGAGTCGTTGACGGCCGCCCCCGAAAACGCCGGCGTTATCGGCGACCGCGTGCGCGTGGCGGCGGCGGATTCTGCCGACCGTGCCGCCCGTCAGGAGGCCCATGCCTCGATTCGCGAGCGCCATGCCGACGCGCTCAACGCCCGCTCGCTCGAGGCGGGCGCGGCGCAGGCTGCCGCCGGTGCTGCCGTGCCCACTATCTCGCGCGGACGCGTGACCTTTGTCGATGCCGCCTTGCCGCAGGGCGTGGTGGTGCCCGATGCCAATTTGGCCGTGTTCTCGATCGCCGACCTTAACGCCCGCATGGATGCCAACCGCGCCCGCAGCCGTCGCAAGGTTGACATTACGCAGATCACCTTCCCGTTTAAGCCGGGCGACTACGTCGTGCATGCCACCCACGGCATCGCGCTCTTTAGCGAGATCGCGCGCCAGGAAGTGGGCGGCAAGGAGCGCGACTACTTTTTGCTGGAATACGCCGACGGCGACAAACTCTATGTGCCGCTGGAGCAGGTTGACCGCATTACGCGCTACGTTGGTCCCGACGGCGATAAGCCGCGCCTGACCAGGCTCAACACCGCCGACTGGACGCGTGCCACCAACAAGGCGCGCAAGAATGCCAAAAAGCTGGCGTTTGACCTGGTCGACCTGTATACGCGCCGCTCGTCGATTACCGGTATCGCCTGTCCGCCCGACACGCCCGAGCAGATTGAGATGGAGGAGAGCTTCCCCTACGACGAGACGCGCGACCAGCTGGAGGCTATCGCCGACATTAAGGCGGACATGGAGGCGCCCAAGCCCATGGACCGCCTGCTGTGCGGCGACGTGGGTTTCGGCAAGACCGAGGTCGCCCTGCGCGCGGCGTTTAAGTGCGTGGACTCCGGCCGCCAAGTCATGGTGCTCTGCCCCACGACCATTCTGGCCCAGCAGCACTACGAGACGTTCTTTGAGCGCTTTGCCCCGTTTGGCCTCGAGGTCGAAGTGCTCAGCCGCTTCCGCACCCCGGCGCAGCAAAAGCGTGCGCTCAAGGCGTTTGCCGAGGGCACGATCGACGTGCTGATCGGCACGCACCGCCTGCTTTCTGCCGACGTGAACCCCAAGAACCTGGGCATGGTGATCATCGACGAAGAGCAGCGCTTTGGTGTGCAGCACAAGGAGCAGCTCAAGAACCTGCGCGAGCAGATTGACGTGCTCACGCTTTCGGCAACGCCGATTCCGCGAACCATGCAGATGGCCACGAGCGGCGTGCGCGACATGAGCCTGATCACCACGCCGCCGACCGGGCGCCGCCCCGTGATCGTGCACGTGGGAGAGTACGATCCCGACGTGGTGAGCGCGGCGATTCGCCTGGAGGTGGGCCGCGGCGGCCAGGTGTATTACGTGTCCAACCGCGTCAAGACCATCGACGACGCCGTGGCGCGCGTGCACGAGGCCGCGCCCGAGGCGCGCGTGGGCGTGGCGCACGGCAAGATGAGCCCGCGCGAGGTCGAGGACGTGATGATCGAGTTCGCGACCAAGAAGATTGACGTGCTCATCGCCACGACCATCGTGGAGAGCGGTATCGACAACGCGACCGCCAACACGCTCATCATCGAGGACTCGCAGCGCCTGGGCCTGGCACAGCTCTACCAGCTCAAGGGCCGCGTGGGCCGCTCAGCCACGCAGGCATACGCGTACTTTATGTTCCCAGGTGAGCTGCCTCTTACCGAGGAAGCTACGGCGCGTCTGACCGCACTGTCCGAGTTCCAGGACCTGGGCAGCGGCATGCGCATCGCCATGCGCGACCTGGAGATCCGCGGCGCCGGTTCGCTTATGGGTGCCGAACAGCACGGTAACCTGTCGAGCGTGGGCTTCGACCTGTTTACGCAGATGCTGGGACAGGCCGTGGCCGAGGCGCGCGGCGATGACGATGCCGGCGTGGAGGCGGCGAGCGTGGGCATCAACCTGCCGGCCGACTACTTCTTGTCCGAGGAGTACATGCCGGCGGTGGACCAGCGCGTGCTCGTGTACCGCAAGCTCGCGGCGGCTGAGGACCTGGAGAGTGTCGACGAGGTGCAGGAGGAGACCGAGGCTGCGCATGGTGAGCTGCCGTTGGCGGGACTCAACCTGTTCAATCGCGCGCGCATCCGCATTCGCGGCGAGCGCCTGGGGCTCGAGAACGTCACGCTCAGTGGCGGCCGCATCACGTTTTTGGGCGTAGACGTGCCCAAGAAGGTGGCCTTTGAGCTTAAGACCCGCTATGGCGCGGTGAACTTCCCCAAGAGCCGCAAGCTGTCGGTACCCTACAAGGCGGGCGCCGGTGCGGGCAGCGGCTTGGGCCGTGGCCTCGATGCCAACGACGGCGCCGGCCCCGTGGCAGCCGCGCTCATGCTGCTGCAGCAGCTGGGTGCGAGCGACGACGAATAGCAGGTAAGTGGCGTGGCGGGACAAAGGTATCTTTGCCCCGCCACGTTGCAGGTTGAAAACTTCGCCCGATCGAAAGGAAAGCATGTTCGGATACATCTATAAGAAAGATGTCGCCATGATCGCGGTCGTCCTGTGCCTTTGTCTGGGCGTGGGCAGCTTCTTCGATTACCAGATCTCGAGCGCGCTGTTCAACATCGGCAGCATGTACGGTCGCTTTATCGAGGCCGCCGGCGAGCTGCCGTTCGAGCTGACGGCGAGCGTTGCGGGCGTTATGCTCGTGCGCGCGGTGCGTCCCGATTCCAGAGGGAGCAAATGGCTCGCCGTGCTCGGCGTCCTTGTCAACGTTGGCCTGGCCGGCTACGAGATCGTTTCGTCCCTGCGGGTCGGCGGCAAACTCATCGCGGCTCAGTTGGTGCTGACGTTTGCGCTGGTCATCGTTGTCAACCTTATCGTCTATCGCCTCACGCGCACGACCGAGCCCGACGAGCTCACACGCTGGGCGTTGATGGTACTTGCCGTGTGGATCGTTCAGGCCATTATCCTCAACGTGATCGTCAAGCCGCTGTGGTCGCGCCCGCGCATGCGCGTGATCGAGGTGACGCAGGGGCTCGATTTTCAGCCGTGGTGGGTGATCGGTAACCCCGACAAGTGGGCCTTTATTGCCGCCGGCGTGATCAAGGACGGCTTCAAGTCGTTTGCAAGCGGGCACACCGCGCACGCGGCGATCGGCCTTATGCTCGCCGGGCTTCCCGCGGCGACCTTTAAGGAAAAGCCGTCGCGCCGCCGCGTGGTCTTTTGGGTCGCCGCTGTGGTCGCGGCGCTTGTCGCCTTTGGCCGTATCGTGATCGGAGCGCATTTTTTGAGTGACGTGAGCTGCGGCTTTGCCCTGGTGCTGGCGCTCGAGTGTCTTGCCGCGCGCATTGCTTATCCGGGCGGCGTACAATAGCCCCATCTGAATCATCTGGCCGATACCCGGTAAGAGAGGATTGCCATGCTCGCGTTTAACAACGACTATTCCCACGGCGCCCATCCGGCGGTGCTGCAGGCGCTCGTCGACACCAATATGGAGCCGCAGCCCGGCTACGGCACCGATGCGCACACCGAGCGTGCCAAGCACCTTATTCGCGAGGCCTGTCAGGCCCCCGATGCCGACGTGTTTTTTCTGGTGGGCGGCACGCAGGCCAACGCGACGGTGATCGACATGCTGCTTGCGCCCTACGAGGGCGTCGTTGCTGCCGAGACTGGTCACGTCGCCTGCCACGAGGCGGGCGCCATCGAGTTTGGCGGCCACAAGGTGCTCACCATCCCCGGCTACGAGGGCAAGATGCACGCCGAGGACCTCGAGAACTATATCCAGGTGTTCTACGAAAACGAGAGTTACGAGCACACGGTGTTCCCGGGCGCCGTGTACGTGAGCCTATCGACCGAGTACGGCACGCTGTACTCCAAGGCCGAGCTCGCGGCAATTCATGCGGTGTGCCAGAAGCGCGAGATTCCGCTGTTTGTGGATGGTGCCCGCCTGGCCTATGCGCTGGCGGCCGATGAGTGCGACATTACCCTGCCCGAGCTGGCGCAGCTGTGCGACGTGTTCTACATCGGCGGCACCAAGTGCGGCGCACTTTGCGGCGAGGCCGTGGTGTTTTGCGGCATGCACGCCCCGGCGCACCCCATTCCGCGTATTAAACAGCATGGCGCGCTGCTTGCCAAGGGCCGCCTGACGGGCGTGCAGTTCGAGGCTCTTTTTACCGATGGCCTGTATTTTGAGATTGGTCGCCAGGCGATTGAGACCGCTCAGGCGCTGCGCCGCGTGCTGCACGAGCGCGGTTACCAGTTCTTCTTGGAGACGCCGACCAACCAGCAGTTTGTGATTCTGCCCAACGAGGACATGGCGCGCATTCGCGAGCATGCCATGATTGAGTACTGGGAAAAGTACGACGAGACCCGCACGGTGGTGCGCTTTTGCACCAGCTGGGCCACGACGCAGGAGGACATCGACGCGCTGGCGGCTGTCCTGTAGCTTGATGTAATGACGAGGGGCCGCCCTACGCCTGGGTTTGGCGCAGGGCGGCCTTTGCTTTTGTGGGGGAGGGGCTGTATGCCCGAGATGTCCGAGCCGACGATTCGCCTGGCGACGCCCGATGATGCGGCGGCGTTGCTTGCCATTTATGAGCCGTATGTACGCGAGACGGCGATAACCTGCGAATACGAGGTGCCGAGCGTTGAGGAGTTCGCCGGGCGCATCGAGCGTACGCTCAAGCGCTACCCGTATTTGGTTATGGAGCTGGACAGGCACCCAGTGGGCTATGCCTATGTGAGCGCGCTTAACAGCCGCGAGGCCTATGACTGGTCGGTCGAGACGTCGATCTATCTGGCGCGCGACGTGCGCCACGGCGGGCTGGGCCGCAGGCTGCACGACGCGCTCAAGCAATGCTTGGTCGCGATGGGCATCACCAGCATGTGCGCGCTCATCGCCGTGCCGCACGATAAGGACGACGAGTATCTGACGCACAACAGCCAGGATTTCCATGCCCACATGGGATACCGCCTGGTGGGCGCCTTCGACCGCTGCGCGCAAAAGTTCGGCCGCTGGTACGACATGTGTTGGATGGAGCTGGTCCTGGCCGAGCGCACGCCCAACCAACCCAAACCAACCTGGTTCCCCGATCTCCCCAAACCTACCATTTAGGGATAGGTTTATTTTGGCAGGTTAGCCGATGGGCTCGGTGTATTTGGCGCGGTCGGTACGTTGGATGCGCTTGGAGACATGGAGCGGGCGACCGTCGGTGTCGTAGACGTAGTCGGTGATCAGGATCAGCGCCTGCCCGCGCCCAACGTTGAGCAAAAACGCCTCGTTTTGCGAGGCATAGCACACCTCAAAGGTCTTATGCCCCTGCGCCGGCGCACGATGGAACTCCTGGCGCAGCGTGGCGTAGAGCGAACCGTTGATATCGCGATCGATGAGCGACCCAAAGCTTGGCGGCAAATAGGTGGTCTCCAGGCACAGTGGCGCATCGTCCAGGTAACGCAGGCGGACAAGTTTGACAAGCTTGCTGCCCACGCTAGCGTCAAAGAACTTGGCCACGCTGCCCATTGCTTTGGCAAAGCCCGAGTCCACCGTGCGCGTGGTGGGCTTCATACCCTGGCCTTCGACCTGCTTGGTATA
This sequence comes from Collinsella sp. TM06-3, assembly GCF_003436395.1. Classification (NCBI taxonomy): domain Bacteria; kingdom Bacillati; phylum Actinomycetota; class Coriobacteriia; order Coriobacteriales; family Coriobacteriaceae; genus Collinsella; species Collinsella sp. TM06-3. Next base: position 16,726 of record NZ_QSPG01000025.1, read on the forward strand.
GCTCGAAAACACCAGGTTGTTCTCGTGGAGCGCCGGCGTGTCGGCCACAAAGGCGCCGCGTCCGCGCTCGGTGCGAACCAGACCCTCGTCAACAAGCACCTTAAGCGCGTGACGCACAGTGCTGCGCGACAGGCCCGATTCGCCCATGAGCTCCATCTCGGACGGCAGCTTGTCTCCGCGGGCGTAGATGCCGGCGGCGATGCGGTCACGCAGCGTACCCGCCAGACGCTCGTATTGGGCCAAGTTCTTTTTCGACGAAGTGCTCATGCGAACAACCTGTATCTAACCTGTATGCTTACTGAACCAAGCATGTATCCAACATGACAACAAAACCGCTGATAATGGATTGCCGAAAACTTTACCAGCAAAATATCTAAGACAAATATAGCATACAACTAGTCGACATAACCAAAACATGTATGTAACTTGTATGCCATCAAGAGCATCAAACGAGAAGAAAGGCTGATGTACGATGACTACTCAGGAACAGGTTAAGGATGTCGTCTCCCAGGTTTTGGCTGACAAGGCAGACAAGGGCGGCATCAGGCGCGTCGTGTGGATTGGCGCCGGCGGATCCAACGGCGGCAACTATCCTGCTCAGTACTTTATGGAGCACGAGGCCACGCAGGTCGTGAGCTCCAGCTACACCAGCAACGAGTTTGTGCACGCCACCCCGGCCTACGTCAACGAGAACACCCTGGCCGTCGTCGTGTCCATGCGCGGCACCAAGGAGACCATCGTCGCCGCTCAGGTCGCCAAGGATCACGGCGCCAGCACCATCGCCATCTATGTTGACGAGTCCGGCCTCACCGAGGTCTGCGACTACAAGATCCAGTACGACAGCTTGGCCGTTGACGAGTCTTGCATGGGCCGCACCAACTCCGCCGTCGTGACCATGATCGCCATGGAGCTCACGCAGCAGACCGAGGGCTATGCCGAGTACGAGACCGCTATGGCCGCGTTCGACTTGGTCGACCCCATCTATCGCAAGGCCGTCGAGTACACCCGTCCGCTCGCTGCTAAGTGGGCCGAGCAGAACGCCGACAAGCCCTGCATCAACGTCATGGCCCAGGGCCCGCTCTTTGGTGCCGCCTACGTCTTTAGCATCTGCAACGTGCAGGAGATGCTGCAGATCGACTCCTGCACCATCAACACCTGCGACTTCTTCCACGGCCCCTTCGAGATTCTGGACAAGCGCACCTCGCTGTTCCAGCTCATCAGCGTCGGCCGCAGCCGCTGCAATGACGAGCGCGGCATCCGCTTCGTCAACCAGTACGGTGGCGAGCGCGTCTATCAGCTCGACGCCAAGGAGCTCGGCCTCAACGACATCAAGGACAGCGTGAGCGAGTACTTCAACCACCTGATCTTTGCCCCGATTCTCAACAACGTGTACATGCGCGCTCTCTCTGCCGTTACCCACAAGGACTACATGACGCGCCGCTACATGTGGAAGCTTGAGTATTAGTTACGGCGTTTTACCAAACGCCGTAACCGCTCGACGCTGCAAACCCGCCAGAGCGGCAATCTGCCTTACAGCTTCGGCGGCATGACCAGAAGGTCAATGCCGCCTCACTTCAAGGCACCTTGCTCGCTCTGGCGGGTTTTCGCTGACATTGCCAAAACATCGACGATACCGTGGCTGGCGGGACACTCCCTTTGTCTAGAGATTTCCCGTTTGGCGATTTGTGCCTTGAAAAATGTATATAACGACTATAACGTAGTGTGAAACATATTGGAAACAATACCGAGGAGGCCACGTTGAAGAGAAGCAATCTGGGCTATGTGCTGGTGCTGATCGCCGCGCTTATGTGGGGCAGCATCGGAATCTTTGTAAACGGCATCTCGGCCATGGGCGTTACGTCCCAGAGTATGGCTGCCTTTCGCTTGTTGGTCGGAGCGCTTATCTTGGCGCCGGTCCTGATGTTTATGGGCTGCCGTTCGGGTGAGGGGTCTACCGTGGCTCAGGGTCCGCTGGCCCTGTTCAAGGCAAGCCCTAAAGAGCTTGTTTCCTGCGCGCTTGTCGGTATCGTCGGTTTGGCCGCCGCCAACACTTGCTATTACGAGTGTATGGGCGAGGTGGGCATGTCCACGGCCTCGGTGCTGCTCTATACCTCGCCGGTGTTTGGCGTCGTGCTCGGCCGCGTGCTTTATCGCGAGGACGTGACCCCCAACAAGCTCGTTGCCATCGCTTTTAACATAGGGGGCTGTGTACTTGCAGTAACTAATGGCGACCTTTCCGGTTTCCATTTTTCGGTTTGGGGCGTCACGTCGGGCGTGATTGCAGGCTTTTGCGGGGCGTCGCTCGCGGTGTTTAGCCGGATAGCAACCAAGACGGTCCACCCGCTGGCTGTCACGTTTTGGGGCCTTGTTTTTGGCGGTGCGGTTATGGCGGCTATCGCGGCTCCGTGGCCGGATGTCGCCGCGGCAATGTCGCCACAGCTGCTGCTGCTGTTCCTTGGCTTTGGACTCATCCCCACAGCCGTGGCTTACATCTTATATATGCAGGGTCTGTCCATGGGGCTCGAGACATCGAAAGTTCCCGTCGTAATGTCTTTCGAGACGGTCGTCACCGTACTGGTGGGCATTGGTGTCTATGCCGAGTCCGCCGGCGCGATCAAGGTCCTGGGTATTGTGCTGGTGCTCATGTCCATCCTGATTATGAACACCGACTTCTCCAAGCTGCGCAACAGTGTATTTGTCGGTCATGTCGCTGAGAGCATGACCTTTAAGCCCAACGCGTGGTGGACGGAGAAAACGCAGGACATGGATCTGTTTAAGGAGCGCACCGGCATCGCGCTGGAACCCACCGTGCAGGAAAGCCCCTGGTACTTCGTGCGATAGGGGATTGCGCGCAGGGTCCGACTTGGGGTTATCCCGCCAGTGCCGGCCTGCCCAGCCCCAACGTTTCAAGTACGTTAAACCCGCCAACGGTCGTTTTTCACCCGCGAACGGTTTATATACTAATTAGCAAAATAAGCAACGTATAAGACGTTATAATGACCATAACGAAAAGGAGGAGGCAAGATGAATCAGATCATTCTCGCATCTCATGGCGGCCTGGCCGCAGGCGCCAAAGACACGCTCGAGATGGTTCTCGGCGACGTGTCGAACGTCCACGTCGTGTCGCTTGCTCGTGACGACAAGGAGCCCATCACCAATAAGGTGGACGCCATGATCGCCACGTTCAACGCGGACGACACCGTCTATGTGCTGACCGATATGCTCGGCAGCTCGGTCAACAACAGCATGGTCGAGCTTTCCAAGAACGGCACGAAGTTCACGGTTGTCAGCGGTTTCAACATTCCGCTGGCACTGACGCTCGCTATGAGCCCCGCCCCCGTCAAGGGTGCCGAGCTCGCGGCCCTCATCAACGAGGCCCGCACCGGTCTGACCAACCCCAACGCACCGGTCGAGGTCGCCGCGGCTCCCGCCAAGAAGGCCAAGGCGTCCCGTCACAGCTCCGGTCCCGCCAAGATCGTCCTCGCACGTCTTGACTACCGTCTGCTGCACGGCCAGGTCGTCTTTACCTGGACCACCAAGGTTCAGGCCGAGCGCATCATCGTCGTCGACAACGCTGCCGCCAACGATGACATCAAGAAGGGCGCTCTTAAGCTGGCCAAGCCCCAGGGCGTGCGCCTGAACGTCTTCACCGTCGAGCGTGCCCTCGCCAAGATGGACAAGCTCAACACCCTCGGCGAGCGCGTCATGTTCGTCTTTGGCAACACTGCCGAGATGCTGCAGTTCTGCCAGGGCTACAAGCTCGACGCCATCAACCTGGGCGCCACCGCCAACCACGACGGTGCCGAACAGGTCGGCGGCAAGGACAGCTCCGTCTTCTTCGACGCCACCCAGAAGGCCGACGTCAACCAGCTGCTCGACATGGGCATTAAGCTCTATGTCCAGCAGACCCCTACGTATCAGAGCGTCGACATCGACGCCAAGCTGTAATCAACCAGGCTTTTGCCTGACTGAAAGGAGAAGGGTATGAATACGTTCATCAGTGCGGTGCTCGTCGGCCTCGTCGGCGTGTTCTGCATGTGGGACTCCCGCCTGCTCGGTCGTCTTAACTTCGAGCAGCCCCTCGTTGGCGCTACGCTCGTCGGTCTGCTGCTGGGCGATGTGCCCACCGGCCTTGCCGTCGGTGCCGCCGTCGAGCTCGTGTCCATGGGCCTGGTGCAGGTCGGCGCCGCCGTTCCGCCCGATATGGTCCTGGGCGGCATCGTGGCCGCTGCCTTTGCGTGCCTGACCGATGCTTCCGCCGAGACCGCCATGACGATCGCCATCCCGGTCGCCGTCCTGGGTCAGCTCCTCGGCATCGTGTTCCGTTCCATCATCGCCGCCCTCACCCATGTGGCAGATAGCGCGATCGATAACGGAAAGTTCAAGACCGCCTATCGCATGCACATCTGCGCCGGCTCCGGTCTGTACGCCGTCATGTACTTCCTGCCGATCTTCCTCGCCGTCTTTGTTGGCACCGACCTGGTTCAGGCCATCGTCAACATGGTTCCCGAGTGGCTGTCCACTGGTCTTAACGTTTCGACCAAGATCATGACCGCCTACGGTTTGGCCCTGCTGCTCACCATGATGATCAAGAAGGGTATGACTCCGTTCCTGTTCATCGGTTTCCTGCTCGCCGCTTATCTCAACCTGTCCGTCATCGCGGTCGCTCTGATCGGTGTGTGCCTGGCTGTCGTCTTCATGGGCTTCAAGTTCAACGGTTCCCATGCAGCCGCCGGTGTCGATTCCGACTACGATCCGCTCGAAGACGACGAAGACTAAGGAGGAACACACTATGGCAACCGCAACCAAGGACGTGTCCCTGAACAAGAAGGTCAGCCAGTTCTTCTGGCGCTCCTGGGCCATCCAGGCCTCTTGGAACTACGAGCGTCAGATGAACATGGGCTTCCTCTACGGCATGGTTCCCACGCTCGATCGCCTCTATCCGGACGAGTCCGACCCCAAGCAGCTCGCTGCTAAGAAAGAGGCTTACCACCGTCACATGGCGTTCTACAACTGCACCCCGCAGACGAGCGCTTTCATCCTGGGCCTCGCCGCCTCCATGGAGGAAGAGTACGCCAAGGATCCCGAGAACTTCGACCCCGATTCGATCAACGCGGTCAAGACCTCCCTTATGGGTCCGCTTTCCGGCATCGGTGACTCCTTCTTCCAGGGCACCATCCGCGTTATCGCCTTTGGCCTGGGTGTTCAGCTGGCTCAGCAGGGCTCCATCATGGGCCCGATCCTGGCCATGCTCATCTCCATCGTGCCCTCTGTGCTGATCACGTGGTTCGCAGCCAAGATCGGCTATCAGGGCGGCCACGAGTACCTGAGCAAGCTCCAGGGCGGCGACCTCATGGAGAAGCTCATGTATGTCTGCGGCATCGTGGGTCTTATGTCCGTGGGCGGCATGATCGCTACGCTGATCGGCGCCACCACCCCGCTGCAGTTCGCTGAGGGCACCGTCGTGATTCAGGACATCCTGGACGGCATGATGCCCCAGATGATCTCCCTCGGCCTCACCGGCCTTATGTACTGGCTCATCAAGAAGAACGTCAACACCGGTTGGCTTCTCGTGATCGCCATCGTGGGCGGCATCGCCCTCTCCGCGGCCGGCATCCTGGCCTAGTCGCGACCAAGCGTCTAACCGCTTTCCCCGGGGGCCTGCCTGGCATCCCATACCCCAGGCAGGCTTCCATCCCTAGATGTGTCAAAGGGACAGTTCCTTTGACACATCCTCAACGGGCCGGCGACTCGGTCCAAACCACGGTAACCCTGCGAGCGCCCGGCAATGTGGCGCCGCAAAAAATCGAAAGGAATGTGTCAGATGTACGAGATCGACCTTAACCTCCCTAAGCAGATCGTCGCTGACGTCCTGTCCAACCACGAGATCCACAGCGTCGCCTTCGTCGGCTGCGGTGCTTCCATGTCCGACCTTTACCCTGCCAAGTACTTCCTGGCCAACAACACGGACAAGCTGAACGTTCAGATCTTCACCGCTAACGAGTTCAACTACGACACGCCTTCCTGGGTCAACGAGCACACCTTCGTGATCACCTGCTCCCTCGGTGGCTCCACGCCCGAGACCGTCGAGGCCAACAAGACCGCCAAGAAGCACAACTGCCCGGTCGTCTCCCTCACCAACAAGGCCGGCTCCGCTCTGACCGTCGACGCCGACCACGTCATCGTTCACGGCTTCCATGCCAACTACGCTGCCAAGTGCGAGAAGCCTGGCTACGCCATCGCTCTTGCTCTCGAGATCCTTCAGCAGACCGAGGGCTATGACCACTACGAGGACATGATCACCGGCCTCACCAACGTCTTCGAGCTCTGCGAGAACGCCGCTCAGTCCGCCAAGGGCCTCGCCAAGCAGTTCGCCCAAGACTTCAAGGACGACAAGATGATCTACTTCATGGCCTCCGGTGCCTCCGAGAAGATGGCTTATTCTCACGCCGCCTTCCTGTTCACCGAGATGCAGTGGATCGACGCCGCCGCCTACAACACCGGCGAGTACTTCCACGGCCCGTTCGAGGTTTCCACCGAGGGTAAGCCCTACGTCTTCTTCATGTCCGACGGTGCTACCCGTCCGATGGACGCTCGCGCCCTCACCTTCCTTAAGCGCATGGGCGCCAAGGTCGCTCTGATCGACTCCAAGGACTACGGCCTGGCTGACGCCGTGCCGGCGAGCGTCGTCACCTACTTCAACCCGCTGCTGCACCTCGCCGTTATGCGCGAGTACGGCAACCAGATCGCCGAGGCCCGTCAGCACCCGCTGACCATGCGTCGCTACATGTGGAAGCTTTCCTACTAATCACAAGTAAGTAGACCTTACGGGTTGATTGAGAGGGGATGGGGTTTACACCCCGTCCCCTTTTCTGTTTTGGGAGGGCGTGTTCGTTGCGCCGCAAAACCCCAGATAAAACCTACCAAAATAAACCTGTCTCTTTTTGGCAGGTGGGAGGAGATGCGTATGATCAAGGCAGTGCTGTTTGATATGGACGGCGTGCTGGTCGATACCGAGTGGTTCTACAACCGTCGCCGCGTGGCGTTTATGGAGGAGAAGGGCTTCCACTTTGACGAGATTCCCGATCTTTCGGGGTCTAACGAGCCTGCCATTTGGGAGGCGCTGGTGCCCGACGATGTCGAGCTGCGCGAGCGCCTGCGTGTGGAGTACAAGCAGGTCTACAGCCCGGTCCACCCCGTTCCGTATGCCGAGCTGCTCAACGAGCAGACGGAGCCGGTGATGCGCGAACTGCACGAACGCGGCGTGAAGTGTGCCATCGCGAGCTCGTCCTACCGCGAGCTCATCGACGAGCTGGTTGAGATTGCCGGTATCGCCGACGTGCTGGACTACACCATCAGCGGTCACGAGTGCAGTGCGTTTAAGCCCGACCCCGAGATCTACCTGCGTGCCATGGAGACGCTGGGAGTTGACCCCGCCGAGTGCCTGGTTATCGAGGACTCGCCGTTGGGCATCGAGGCTGGCAAGCGCTCCGGCGCCCGCGTCCTGGCACTGCGTCCGCATGAGGGCGTCAACCTGGACCAGTCCGCCGCCGACGTCGTCATCGACAACCTGACCGACATTTTGGCCGCTCTGTAGTGTCAATCCACCGCGAGAAGCACTGGTTCACGCGTCATTTGCTGCAGATTGGCTTAATTTGGCATCAATTTAGATCCGTTTGGCTTCGATTCGGGCTAAGTGAGTAGACTTTTTGGCGCAGGCCGGGCACAAAGCGTTTCTGACTTAGTAAAACCGCAGGTCACAGAGGTGGCTGTTATTGGCTGTGCTCGGGAGGTCGCGAAAAGTCTACTCACTTAGAATTTGGGCCTTTGGTTGTGGGGTTACCGGTCCCGTTTTGGTTGTCGAGAGAGGGTGAATTGAGGCGCCCTCTGTCGCTCCATGCTACAATCGCCGACATGCCCCACAACTACATCTGCCTTCGAAGGGAGCCTACGTGGCGAACGCCATCGATCAGCTCACGGACCGTGTGCTCGTGCTCGGCCGCCTTACCATCGTTCGCCGCGCTATTACCGCTGTGGCGGTCACCATATCAGCCGTTCTCCAGACATTTCTGATCCAGGCGTTCATTCAGCCCGCCGATCTGCTTCCGAGCGGTCTCACAGGCGTCGCGGTCCTGCTCGATCGCGTTACCTCGCTTGGCGGCGTTCATATCGACATCTCGCTCGGCATGCTCGCGCTCAACATCCCCGTGGCGCTCCTATGCTGGAGCGGCATTAGCAAGCGTTTCGTCATCTTCTCGATGATGCAGGTCATGCTCTCGTCGCTGTTCCTCAACATCTTTCATTTCGCCCCGTTTTTGGGCGACAAGATCATGCTCATCATTTTTGGTGGCGTGGTCTCGGGTCTGGGTGCTGCCATCGCGCTCAAGTCCGGTGCATCAACCGGCGGCACCGACTTTATCGCGCTGTGGGTCTCCAACCACACGGGCAAGACCATCTGGGGTGTCATCTTTGGTTTCAACTGCTTTATCCTGGCGATCTTTGGCTTTATGTTTGGCTGGGACAACGCGGCGTACTCCATCGTGTTCCAGTTTATTTCGACCAAGACCATCGACAGCTTCTATCATCGCTACGACCGTGTGACGCTGCAGATCACAACGCGCAAGGCCGATGAGGTCATGACCGCCTATGTTGACCATTTTCAGCATGGTATTAGCTGCGCCGAGGTCATCGGCGGATACAGCCGTGAAAAGATGTACCTGCTGCACACCGTTGTCTCGACCTACGAGAGCCAGGACATTATCAAGCTAGTGTGCGACATTGATCCCGGCGCCGTGATCAATGTGTTCCACACGCTCAACTTTGTGGGCGGCTGGTGGGGCGGTCATGTCGACGAGCCCATGCCCACGGCCGTTCCCGATCCCGACAAGCCCGCTCGCATAGCGAGTCGTCAGGCGCGCCTCAGTGAACAGGACAGCCTGCAGCAGGACGACGGCAAGTAAGGATTTGCTGTATGTGGTGTATCGTTTTATCAAACTGAGATAACATATAAAAAGACGTTATATACGTATTAGTTATTTCGATATTTTGATAAGAGTGATCAGATATGCCTGCGCCCAAAAATGCACCGCTTTACCAGCAGATTTACGACGAGATCAAGGATGCGATTGAGAAAGGTGTTTATGCACCCAAGGAGCGTATTCCGTCCGAACTTGAGCTTGCCGAGCAGTACGAGGTGAGCCGCATTACGGTGCGCCGCGCCGTCGAGGAGCTCTGCTCCGATGGCTACCTGGTTAAGCAGCAGGGCCGCGGCACCTTTGTTTCCACGCCGCACATCAATCGCCAGTTTCACGCCTCGACGCTGCAGACGTTTACCGCGCTGTGTGCCGATAACGGCATGAAGGCCGGCGCGCATGTGGTCGATCGCCAGATCGTTCCGGCGCGCCAAAACGAGATGGAGTTTTTTGGCCTGCGGAAGGATGCGCTGCTGCTGCATATCAAGCGCGTGCGTACGGCCGACGGCGAGCCCATCTTTGAGGAGAACATTTTTGTGCCGTTTGACGCTTACCGTGAGCTGTTGACGGCCGATCTTGAGGACAAGTCGATTTTTGCCGAGGTCGAGCGTGTTGGCGGAACGCCGATTGTCTCGGTTGGCTACCGCACGGTCGAGGCCGTTCGCGCCAACGCCGAGCAGGCCGCCGAGCTGGGCATTGCCCCGCACGACCCGCTGCTCAACCTGCGTGCCGGCTTTATCGGCCCCAATGGCGAGCCGGTTTTGATGGGTAAGCAGTACTACGTGGGATCGCGTTACGTTATGGTCATGTAAGTTACGCGGTTTTACCAAACCGCGTAACGGGCCGACGCTGCGCGCCGCCCAGGGCGACAATTTGTCATTCA
>NZ_QSPG01000026.1:0-476 GCF_003436395.1 Collinsella sp. TM06-3
ATGAATGTGGGAGGTGTTCGGATAAAGTCGATAATCAAGGTCGAAAAACTCTTTTCAAAATTCTTGAAAATTGGGGCTTGCATCGCGTGGCGTTCCTTGCAATAATAGTCGAGCGCGAAGCGCACAGGACACGGTGGGTGTAGCTCAGTTGGCTAGAGCGACGGGTTGTGGTCCCGTAGGTCGAGGGTTCGAGTCCCTTTACCCACCCCAGTTCTTGCTTCGTGTCGATATCGGGTCGTTAGCTCAGTTGGTAGAGCAGGGGACTCTTAATCCCAAGGTCCAGGGTTCGACCCCCTGACGGCCCACCACACGATATCTCCTCTAAAGTCCGCTACCACGGACTTTAGCTTTGGGTCGTTAGCTCAGTTGGTAGAGCAGGGGACTCTTAATCCCAAGGTCCAGGGTTCGACCCCCTGACGGCCCACCAAAGCATGTTTAGACGGTCAACGAAAGTTGGCCGTCTTTTTTGTTGACCT
>NZ_QSPG01000026.1:486-24867 GCF_003436395.1 Collinsella sp. TM06-3
AAGCATGTTTAGACGGTCAACGAAAGTTGGCCGTCTTTTTTGTTGACCTTTCATGGGGTCGAACCCGAAAGGGCACGGCCGCTTTCACAGATCGAGTCTACCCTGGGGATCGGTAAAACCGTCAGTACCTTCCTTGAGTTTCTTCTCCGCTGCCTTCACGCGACGCTCGAGCTTTTTTGTATCCTCGGCAGGTGGCAGGTTCTCGGGGACAATTCCGCGGTCGATGAGGCCGCCACGCACGCTTGTGTTGTTCTCGACGTGCTCTTGCTTGATCTGGTCCAGACCGTACAGGTCGTGTTCCTCGGCGTTGAAGGCCGTCATCGAGTTCGTAAGGTCCTTTGCTTTGATGAGGACATCGGCTAACCTGTCCGCCAATGCCGCGCTCTTGGATATGCCGAGCTGCTGCTTCATTTCCGCCGTGCTTCTGCCGCCGAATAACGCTTCGTCGCCCTTCGACTTGATGATCGCGAATCCTTTGGAGTCCACGCCGCGTTTGAACGCAATACCCGAGAGCTGTTTCTCTGAATCGGATAGCGAGTGGCGCGCCTGTAAGCGCTGAATCTCTGCGAAGCGCTGCTCTATGAGCTCTTGGCGGCGCGTCTGCACGGCAAAGTATGCCTAGGCGAGCGCGATCTCTGGCTTGTTTGAATCTCCGTTTTGGGCGATTAAATAGCATGCATAGCGCGTAAGCTTGTAGTCTTTAACCGCGCGAGCGGCGACACCGGCAGTTATCATTTTCGTGGTGTCACGAAAATGGGAATCAACTGGAGTTTTATTTGTTTCGCACGAGACTTTTGCCCTCTTAACAACTTCGGCGAAGTTCTCCCATCGAGTGTATCCCATGGGTTCCATTAAATCGCGTGCGAGCCAATACTCAACGCCGTCTTCCACATTGGCGCAGCTATCAAGTTCGACACGCCACTTCTCGATATCTCTACTGTCCATATCTCCTCCTCGCTGATCTATTGTCTATGCGCGCTTTGCCCGCTCTGTACTCAGAATAAGGATACGCTGCCGTGCGGACACGAATGGGCCCCGTGCCACTTCGAGGTCACGGGGCCCATAGATATCGATTAGTTGTGCTCTGCTCTAGATAGGTGTCCAGTTTAATTCGATCGATAGTGCGAACCCAGGCTTTCGGTCCGCTTGCGCATGGCTTTGACCATCTCCGTTGCCAGCTGATTCTGCGATTGCAGGCGGGCGAGGGCTGCGATCTCGCTGTCATTGGCATGCGGCTTGCTCAGCGCCGTTGCCTCGTCTTTCAGGCTTTCAAGCTGTTGCAGGGCCTTGGATAGACCTGCTTCGGTCCTGTTGATCATGCAATAGGTACTCATCGTGTGCTTAAGGCTGTGTGTCAGGCGTTCGGCATCTGTTGTGGCAATGCCATACTGAGGGAGGGCGATATCCATCGGAGCGGCCGCCTCGGGAGCGTCCAGCGCTGCTCGAGCTGCCGATGCGCCCGCGATGCGCCCGAATACGATGCCATTGGCACTCGACAAGCCGCCGATGCGGTCGGCGCCGTGCATGCCGCCTGTTGCCTCACCGCAGGCGTAGAGGCCCTCAACGCCCGTGTACGCGGTCTTGTCGATTTTGATACCGCCGTTGGCGGCGTGGGCATACATCGCCACGCGCATCTCGTCGGTCGGCGCGATGCCGTGCTCGTCTTGTAGCCAGGTGGCAAAGGTCTGCACAAACTCGGGGACGTCCTCGCGGGGGAAGTCGTAGTGGAGCGCCAGGCCTTCGGCTCCCGCTTGGTCGATGGCTAGGTCGATAGCGCGAGAATCCAGACGCGAAGTGAAGGGACCATATCCGGAGCGTTGCTCGAGCAGATCGTCGAGCTTATCGTCGGCGATATCGACCGGCTGGTCGAACTTGACGTAGCGCCAGGTCTTCTCGTTAAAAACAAGGTTTCGCTTGGGCTCTATAAAGCCGGGCATCATCTGCATGAACTCTATATTAGTAAGGGACGCACCGTGCGCCAGCGCGATAGCCTGTGATGAGCTGAGCACGTCGGCGGAAGTGAGACTGCGCTCGAACAGGCCACCCGTGCCGCCCGCAGCGATGATAGTGGCCTTAACTGCCATAGGCACGAGACGCTCGTTTGTCCGGTCGTAGAGCGTGGCGCCGACAATCTTTCCGTCCGTATCTTCAACAAGCTCGATAAGCTCATGGCGGGGGAGCAGGCGAATGCCGAGCGATTCGATCCGGGTCGTCAGAGCGTCCTCAAGGGGCTTGCGGGTGAGGCCGCGCCACATGCGCGTCTTGTGGTCAAAGCAGGGGATAAACTGCTTTTGCTGAGCGCTTTCGGCGCTTTGCGGACGCTGAAGCTCAACGCCCAAGTCTTGCTCGAGCCATTCAATTGCCTGGGGAATGCCGTGGACGAACGTCTGGACGAGTTCGGGGTCGGCAACGCCGCCGCCGACGGCCTGGATGGTGTCAATAAGGTTCTGTTCGTCGCCTTCGTCGACGGGACCAATAAGGCCGAGGCCCCAGGTGCCCGGGAAGAAGCTCGATCCACTCATAGTCTTTCCGGCGCTTGCCACAGTGACGGTTGCACCCGTGCGCGCCGCTTCGATGGCGGCGCAAAGGCCCGCAATGCCAGATCCAATTACCAGTACATCAGTCGATTCCATCGGAGTCCTTTCTCGTCCGGCGCATTGTCGCACGGGTGATCGGCAATGGGGCCGCAAAGACTCGGCAAATCGGTAAAGGGCAATTATGGCAGGTGGGCGTCATGGGCATTCTGATGCTCCATCTCATCACATCTCGTATATCGCACCAACTGATATATCGGCATTAGCTACCCTGCGACAGCGCAAACAAAAAGAGCCGCTACCTCGAAAGGTAGCGGCTCCAAAGCTCAGCTATATGAGCATCGCGCGGGCGCGATTAGGCCTTGAGGGCCTCCTCGACGGCGACAGCGCAGGCGACGGTGGCACCGACCATGGGGTTGTTGCCCATGCCGATGAGACCCATCATGTCGACGTGCGCAGGCACGGAGGAAGAACCGGCAAACTGGGCGTCGGAGTGCATGCGGCCCATGGTGTCGGTCATGCCGTAAGAGGCAGGGCCGGCGCCCATGTTGTCCGGGTGCAGAGTACGGCCGGTGCCGCCACCAGAAGCGACGGAGAAGTACTTCTTGCCAGCCTCGATGCGCTCCTTCTTGTAGGTGCCAGCGACGGGGTGCTGGAAGCGCGTGGGGTTGGTGGAGTTACCGGTGATCGAGATGTCGACGTTCTCGTGCCACATGATGGCAACGCCCTCGCGGACGTCGTCGGAGCCGTAGCAGTTAACGGCAGCGCGGGGACCATCGGAGTAGGGGATGGTCTCGACGACCTTGAGCTCGCCCGTGTAGTAGTCGAACTGGGTCTTCACGTAGGTGAAGCCGTTGATGCGGGCGATGATCTGAGCAGCGTCCTTGCCCAGACCGTTGAGGATAACGCGCAGCGGCTTCTTGCGAGCCTTGTTGGCGTTCAGAGCCAGGCCGATAGCGCCCTCAGCGGCAGCGAAGGACTCGTGACCGGCCAGGAAGGCGAAGCACTCGGTGTCGTCGGAGAGCAGCATAGCGCCCAGGTTGCCGTGGCCCAGACCGACCTTGCGGTCCTCGGCGACGGAGCCGGGAACGGTGAAGGCCTGGATGCCCTCGCCGATGATGGCGGCAGCCTCAGAAGCAGACTTGGCGCCACGCTTGACAGCGAGAGCGCAACCGAGGGTGTAGGCCCACTCGGCGTTCTGGAAGGCGATGGACTGGGTGTTGTTGACGATCTCACGCGGGTTGAAGCCCTTGTCGGTGCAGATCTGCAGAGCTTCCTCGAGGGAGGCGATGCCGTTGTCGGCGAGGCACTTGTTGATCTTGTCAGCGCGGCGCTCGTAACCTTCGAACGTAACAGTCATAGTTATTTCCCTCCCTTTCTACTCGTGAACCGGGAACACGCTGGCGACGGAGTGAGTCTCCTCGTCGGTGCGCGGGTCGATGTACTTGGCAGCGTTCTCCCACTGACCATAGTGGCCCATAGCGCCAGCGATGGCCTCCTCGGGGGTTTTGCCGGCCTTGACGGCGTCGGTGAACTTACCGAGGTTCAGGAACTCGAACGCGATGATCTCGTTCTTGTCGTTGAGAGCCATGCGGGTGACGTAGCCCTGAGCGAGCTCGAGGTAACGAGCGCCCTTGGCCTTGGTGCCGAACATGGTGCCGACCTGAGAGCGAAGGCCCTTGCCGAGGTCGTCGAGGGAGGCGCCCACGGGCAGGCCGCCCTCGGAGAACGCGGTCTGGCTGCGGCCGTAAACGATCTGCAGGAAGATCTCGCGCATAGCAACGTTGATGGCGTCGCAGACGAGGTCGGTGTTGAGGGCCTCGAGGATGGTCTTACCGGGAAGGATCTCGGAAGCCATGGCGGCAGAGTGGGTCATGCCCGAGCAGCCGATGGTCTCAACGAGGGCCTCCTCGATGATGCCGTCCTTGACGTTCAGCGTGAGCTTGCAGGCGCCCTGCTGAGGTGCGCACCAACCCACACCGTGCGTAAGACCGGAGATGTCGGAAATCTCCTTAGCCTGGACCCACTTGCCCTCCTCGGGGATGGGTGCGGGGCCGTGGTATGCACCCTTGGCAACGGGGCACATGTTCTCCACTTCCTGTGAGTACTGCATGCCTCTCCTCTCTATCGTGTTGGCGTCCCGTCTGGGGGTCGTGGCTGGCGATTGCCGGGCGACCCTTCGAAAGGGACATGACATGCAGCCCCTATAATACCGCGAAATGCACGGAATATTCGGCGAACGGCTCAGTTTTCGTAGCGAGATGCGCGGAACTTTCAATTGAAACGATTTAACTCTATGTTCTGTGGTCGCGAACTTCCGTAGAGGGGGTCCGTCTTGGGCAAGCTTTTGGTCAGCTCTTGTAAGCGTTGCAGGGGTTGACCTGTTGCAACGCTGCCGTTCGCCGCCTGTTTACTGCCTTTGGCCGCGCGAGTGTATTGTTTTGCGTGAAAGTTTTGATGGCACGCTTCAATCGTGCTGTATTGGATGGCAAGCAGATCCCGGCGAAGGGAGCGCCATGCAGCGCGTTTGGAGAACGGTCACCGGCTTTTACCATGTTTCGGCCCGTGGCATCGGAAAACAGATCATCTTTGAGACCGATGACGACCGGCGGGAGTTTTTGGAGCTGATGCGCGACTGCTGCCGCGAGGCCCAGGTGACGATTGTGGCGTGGTGTCTCATGAGCGACTGCGTGGATCTGGTGCTTTTGGATTACGAGGACGAAATGAGCGCAGCCATGCAGCGGCTGCTGTTGACGTATGCCCGTCGGTTCAATAAGCGCACTGGGCGCTCGGGCTGTCTATTTCGTGAACGTTTTGAGCGCCGCTCGCTCGATATCGACTCGCAGGTGATGGGGGCTGTTCGCTCTGTACACGCCGATCCGCAGGAGGCTGGCATCAGCTTAATCGAGCGCTATGCGTGGAGCAGCTTTGTCGAGTATCTACGGGCCTATGACAACGATATGACGAGGGGATTTTCCGACCCGTCTTGCGTGCTTGAGCTTTTTGGTTCTGCCAAGGCCTTTATTGCCTATTCGCTTTCGACGCCCGATGCCTGCGAGCCTGCGATGCCCGATCTGGAAGAGACGGAGTGGGAGCGGCACGCCTTTGCCGAAAAGCTGGCGAAGGGTCTCGGGGTTCCGCTCCACGAGGTTAAAGCCGCATCGTCGGCGCAGCGCAATATCGTTATTCTTGGATTGCATGATGCCGGATTTACGGTGCGTCAGATTGAGCGGTATACGGGGATTGGCAAAAGTACCGTTTCTCGTATTGTGCGCGCCCGTGCGCGAGCGGCGGTGCGGACTGGCGAAAACGTGGTGTAGGGCTACCTGTGCGCCGCAGCCGGGGTTGCCCATATGCCACAACCATTGTAAAAGCTTGGTACGGTAACTGCGCATCTAGATTTGCATAGAACGGTCGCCTTCATGCATAAAATAACGGCTTAGTTAGGTTTAGCCTGTGCCTACCCCCGTCTACTCCGTGCAAAAAGCGGAGTATTCAGCATCGTGGTACTGTCGGCACCGTCGCAATCTTGAAACATACGGGCTCCGAAGCGATTTGTGCCTACCGATGAGCCTCCGAAGCTCATGTTTGCGCCCCCTGAGACCTCGATGCTTGTTCTAAATCGCAATGTAAAGGCGACTTGAGTTGTTGATTAACACTTCCGATGCGTATACACACAGCTTGGCGTGCTGAATACTCGCAAAAATGCACGCCGCACCCTAGGGGACCCGTCTGTGGCAGACGCAAAGCGAACCGGAGTCCAGCGGGGCAGGACATGGGACGTTGCGTGGAGTGTCCGTGGCCCTGCCGCAAGCCATTGGTGCTGTGGAGAACATCCGTGTTCGCGGTTGGCCGTTCGTTTAATGACAGACGGGGCGCCGGACGCGTGGACTGTGTGTACTCGTTATAAAAAAGCCGAGCCGCCCGTATCGGGCGGCTCGGCAATCAAAATCCTTGGATTTGGGGCATCCGCTACTGGTTAGCTTGCCCTTCGAGCATGCCATCGAGGGTGCGCCAGGCGAGCTCGGCGCATTTGACGCGAGCGGGCATGTGCGAGATGTCCTGGAGTTGGGCGGCTTCGTCCAGGTCTTCCAGGTCCTCCTCAGAGAGCTGCTCGCCGCGGATCATAGCCAGGAAGAGCCCGGCCAGGCGGCGTGCCTCCTCGACCGTCTCGCCGGTGATGAGGTCGGCCATGATGTCGGCCGAGGCCTGGCTGATGGCGCAGCCGTGACCGGTAAACGAGGCCTCCTCGATCACGTTGTTCTCGACGCGCAGCTGCAAGGTGAGCTCGTCGCCGCAGCTGGGGTTGATGCCGTCGTGCTCGTGCGTGGGGGCATCCATCTCGTACTTATAGTCGGGGTGTGAGTTGTGCTCCATGAACGTGGTGGAGGTGTAAAGGTTACCCATTGAACGTACTCCAAACGTGATGCAGACCGGCGATGAACTTGTCGATGTCGGCCTTGTCGTTGTAGAAGGCTACGCTGGCGCGGCAGCAGGCGAGGTTCTCGACGCCCAGCCAGGTGAGCAGTGGCTGTGCACAGTGGTGACCGGCGCGGATGCAGACGCCGTCCATGTCCATGATGCTCGCGACATCGTGCGGGTGGATGCCCTTGACATTAAAGCTCACGACGCCGTGATGGTTGTCCCAGTAGATGGAGCCGATGATCTGGACAAAGTCGAGCTGCATGAGCTCGCCCATCAGGTAGTGGACGAGTGCCTGCTCGCGTGCCTGGATGTTTTCATAGCCAACCGTGTTGACGAGGTAGTCGAGGGCGGCGCCTGTGGCGAAGATGCCGGCGGCGTCCTGCGTGCCGGCCTCGAACTTCTCGGGGACGGGCGTCCAGACGGCGTCCTGCTCGGTGACCGAATCGATCATTTCGCCACCGGTAAGCATGGGCGGCATGGCGTTGAGCAGGTCCATCTTGCCCCACAGCACGCCGATACCCATGGGGCCCATGGCCTTGTGCGCGCTAAAGGCAAAGAAGTCGGCGCCCAGATCGGCCATATCGACCGGCATGTGCGGCAGCGACTGCGCGCCGTCGACGACCAGATATCCGCCGTACTTGTGCACGAGCTTGCCGAGGTTCTTGACTGGGTTCTCGACGCCTAGCACGTTGGAGACCTGACCCACGGCCAGAATCTTGGTCTTGGGACCCACCTTGGCCAGGACCTCCTCGGTGGTGAGCTGGCCGGTCTTGGTGGGATAGAGGTAGACGAGCTTGGCACCGGTCTCGCGGCAGACCTGCTGCCACGGGATCAGGTTGGAGTGGTGCTCCATGATGGTGATGACGATCTCGTCGCCGGGCTCCAGCACCGTGGGCGCAAAGCTCTTGGCGACCAGGTTGAGCGACTCGCTGGTGTTGCGGGTGAAGACGACTTCGTTGGCCTGGGCGGCGCCGATGACGTCAGCGATCTGCTGGCGCACCTTCGCGATAGCGTCGGTGGCCTCGACGGATAGCGAGTACAGGCCGCGCAGCGGGTTGGCGTTCATGCGCTGGTAGAAGTCGCGCTCGGCGTCGAGCACGCAGGCGGGGCGCTGCGCGGTGGCAGCGCTATCGAGAAAGGCGATCTCGGGGTGCTGCTGGAACAGCGGGAACTGGCCCTTGTAGGGGTTGGTCTCGATGTCCACGGTGGGCCAGCCGCGCGAAGCCTCGTCGCTGGCGTCGAGCTCCATGGGCTCGGGGGCAGTACAGGTGTCGCATTTAACGTGCTCGGTGTCGATCATGCGAGCTCCTCTTCAAAGTTGTCGATCAGGTTGTTGCCTAGGCGGACGACGGCGGCGCGGGTGCGCTCGTCGGTGGCGGAAAGCGCGGCGTCCTCCAGTTTGGCGCGGATGAACAGGTCCTCGGCAGCGTTTTGGTCAAGGCCACGGCAGGCGAGGTAGAACAGCTGCTCGTCGCGGACGTGACCGATGGTGGCGCCGTGGTTGCCGGCGACGTCGTCCTCGTCACAGAGAATGACGGGAACGGTCTTGTTGTCGACGCCCTTGTTGGCCAAAAGCACCGTCTCGCGTTCGGTGCCGGTTGCACCCTTGCAGCCGTGCACGAGGTCGATGGTGCCACGGTAGACCTTCTTGGACGTGCCGGTCAGCACGCCGTTGGCGTCGATCTCGCACTCGGTCTTGCGACCGCGGTGGCGCAGCTCGTAGTTAAAGTCGCGCACCTGCTCGCGGGCGCCCAGGTAATCGGTATCGATGGTCACCTTGGCGGTGTCGCCCAGCAGGTCGCCGGCAAGGCCGGTGGCGCTGGCGCCGGCACCCAGGACGGTGTGCTGCACGTTGACGCGCGCGCCCTCGTCCAGGAACAGGCCGGTGTCGTCGAGTGCGATCCAGCTGTCGTCGAGTGTCTGCGTGCAGGTCACGTTGACGGTGGCGTACTCGTGGGCGCACACGCGTAGCACGGAGCCCACGACACCCTCGCCGGTAACAGGAGAGTCTAGGGCAATATGCAGGTCGAGCGTTGCCTGCGGGCGAGCGACGATGTCGATGGCGGCGATGGCCGCGGCGGCATCGACACCGCTCACACGCACGGTAACCGTGGCGTGCTGGTATGCGGGCACATCGATGACGATGCGCTTGGTAGCGTGCTCGGCCAAGTAGGCGTAGGCAGCCTCGCCCATGCCGGTTTCGAAGGCTTCAGCAGGGGAGAGCTCCTCCTCGAGCTTAATGGCACCGGCCTGGTAGACGGAGGTGGCGGGGACATCGAGCTCGGTCTCGGGCGTGATGCGGGCGCGGTCGGCGGCATCACCGGGGGCGGAGGCACGGCGCTCGGGGAAGCGCTCGGCCATGGCGTCCATGGCGGTGTCGAAGGCGTCGGCCGCGCCGGAGAACTGCTCGTCCAAGCCCTCGACCTCAACGGCCTCGGCGGGAGTGGCGGCAAGCTCGTCAGAGAGCTCGAGCTTGGTCTGGTTCATCTTGAGCCAGCCCCAAGTGGCAGCCGGCATCGCGTTGACCTGCTCGAGTGTGGTAGCAGCGGTGTTGGTTTCCTGTTTCATTATCCGATCGCTCCTTCCATCTCGAGCTTGATCAGGTTGTTCATCTCGACGGCGTACTCCAGCGGTAGCTCCTTGGAGACCGGGTTGGCAAAGCCGTTGACGATCATGGTGCGGGCCTCTTCCTCCGAGATGCCGCGGCTCATCAGGTAGAACACCTTGTCGTCGCCGATGCGGCCGATGGTGGCCTCGTGGCCGATGTCGACGTTCTTGGCGCGGATGTCCATGGCCGGAATGGTGTCGGAGCGGCTCTGGTCGTCGAGCATCAGCGACTGGCAGCTCACGGTTGCCTTGGAGCCCTCGGCCTTGGGTGTGGCCACGATGGAACTGCGGAAGGTCTGGATGCCGCCGCTCTTGGAGATGCCTTTGGTCTCGACGGTTGCCGAGGTATCGGGCGCGTTGAGCACGACCTTGCAGCCGGTGTCGAGGTTCTGACCGGCGCCGGCAAAGGTGATGCCGGTAAAGCTCGAGCGGGCGCGTCGGCCGTTAAGCACGCTCATGGGGTAGAGGTAGCCCACGTGGCTACCGAAGGAGCCGCTGATCCACTCGATGTCGCCGTCCTCGTCCACGCGCGCACGCTTGGTGTTGAGGTTGTACATGTTCTTGGACCAGTTCTCGATGGTCGAGTAGCGCAGGTGCGCACGCTTGCCCACAAAGAGCTCGACGGCGCCGGCGTGGAGGTTGGCCACGTTGTACTTGGGCGCGGAGCAACCCTCGATAAAGTGCAGGTCGGCATCGTCCTCGACGATGATGAGCGTGTGCTCAAACTGGCCGGCGCCCTTGGCGTTAAGGCGGAAGTAGCTCTGCAGCGGGAAGTCGAGCTTGGTGCCCTTGGGCACGTAGACAAACGAGCCGCCCGACCATACGGCGCCGTGCAGGGCCGCAAACTTGTGGTCGGTGGGCGGGATGAGCGTCATAAACTTCTCGTGGATGAGCGGCTCCCACTGCGGGTCGTGCAGGGCCTCCTCGATGCCGGAGTAGACGATGCCCATCTTGGACGCCGTATCCTGCATGTTGTGGTAGACGAGCTCGGAGTCGTACTGCGCGCCGACGCCCGCCAGGTAGCTGCGCTCGGCGTCGGGGATGCCCAAGCGCTCAAAGGTGTTCTTGATGTCGTCGGGCACCGACTCCCAGTCGTGCTTTTGGTCGGTGTTGGGCTTGACGTAGGTGACGATGTTGTCCATGTCCAGGCCCTCAATGGAGGGGCCCCACGTCGGGTCAGGGAAGCGGTTGAAGATCTCGAGGGACTTGAGGCGCAGGTCGAGCATCCACTGCGGCTCGTCCTTCTTGGCGCTGATCTCGCGAACGATGTCGGGCGTGATGCCGGCGTCGAGGCGCTCGAATCCCTCCTCGCCATAGGTGAAGTCGTAGAGGCTGCGGTCGATGTCCGCGACCTCGGTGCGGTTCTTGGTCATTGCGTCGCCCCTTTACGCCTGCTGCTCGGCAGCGGCGGCCTCGGCCTGGGCGCGCTGCTCGGCTGCCTCGCGCTCGAAGGTTTCAAAGCCGTTCTTGTCGATCCAGGGGATGAGCGAGGCGTCGTCCTCGCGCACGATGTGGCCCTTGACCATAACGTGGACGCGGTCGACATCCAGGTGCTCCAGGATGCGCGTATTGTGCGTGATGATGAGCATGGAACCGTCGCAGCTCTTGCGGTAGGCGTCCATGCCGTGGCTGACGGTGGAAAGCGCGTCGACGTCCAGGCCCGAGTCGGTCTCGTCGAGGATGGCGAGCTTGGGCTGCAGCAGCAGGAGCTGGAGCATCTCGACCTTCTTCTTCTCGCCGCCCGAGAAGCCCACGCCCAGTTCGCGGTTGAGGTAGGCGGTGTCCATGTTGAGCTCGGCTGCGAGCTCCTTGACGCGACGGCGGAACTCCTTACCTTTCATCTCCAGGCCGGGGCGGCCGGCGATGCTGGCGCGCAAAAAGCTCGACAGCGGCACGCCCGGGATCTCGACCGGGGCCTGGAAGCTCAGGAACAGGCCGGCGCGCGAGCGCTTGTCGGTGGTGAGCTCGGTGATGTCCTGGTCGTCAAAGACGATGCGGCCGTCGTTGACGGTAAAGACGGGATCGCCCATGACCAGGTGGCCAAGGGTGGACTTGCCGGCGCCGTTGGGTCCCATCAGCACGTGGGTCTCGCCGGCGGCGACGTTGAGGTTGACGTTGTGGAGGATGGTCTTCTCGTCCACGGAGGCGGTCAGACCTTCGATGGAAAGCAGCGGATTTGCGCTCATGCTGTCCCTCTCTGTATATGGTGTACTCATGGGTGTGCGAAACCCTAGGAATCTTCTCGGAATAAAGTTACTATGGGTTCGGCGTTAGTCAAGGGAAAACCCGACTAATCCACTCGACTTTTCAAATTCTGGGACAAAATAACCTGTTGTGTTTGTCCCACTTACTTAAGATTTGGGACAAACAAACCTGGTTATGTTGTCCCAGTAACGATGGGAGGGTAGGTATGCTCATTTCTTCTAAGGGCCGCTATGCCCTCCGACTGATGATCTATATCGCGGCGCTCGGTGACGCCGAGGGCAAGATTGCTCTGCGCGAGGTTGCCGACCGCGAGCGCATTTCGCAGAAGTATCTGGAACAGCTGGTTCGTCCGCTTATGAAGGCTGGTCTGCTTAAGAGCGTGCGCGGCAAGGGCGGCGGCTACATGATGGCCAAGGACCCGGCCGAGGTGCGTGCTGGCGACATCCTGCGCGCTGTCGAGGGCAGTACCGCTCCGGTGGCGTGCGACGGCATCGACAACAGCTGCGCCCGTAGCGATCTGTGCTCAACCGTCAAGTTCTGGCGCGGCCTGGACGAGGTCATCGAGAACTATGTCGACGGCGTGACGTTGGCCGACCTGGCTGCCGTCCCCGAGATTGACTTTGACATTAAGCTGTAGGTTGAGCGCAATTCCTTAAGATTTCGCGGAGGGTTGTTGCCGTTTACCGAGGGGTTGTTGTGCAACAACGGGCGAGCTGCAATACTTATTTCTATCTTTGCAAACTGCACTTTAACTACACCAATGCAGGGAGGATCTTATGCAGCCCAAGCATTCTGCTATTGTCGCGGGCCTGACGCTGGCGCTTTCGTTTGGCGCCGTTACCGCACCCGCACCCGCTGCCGCCGAGGAGCCCACACCGGGCGTTGCCTCGGATGCGACCGATATCGATAAGGGTCTCTATACCCAGCAGTCCTTCTCGGGCGTGCTGAGGTCGGTCCAGGGCGTTTCGTTTGTTAACGTGACCCCCGAGATGAAGTACTTTACCAAGTACGAGAGCCATGGCAACTATAACCAGGGCTTTTCGTATGGCGACGGCTATAACGCGCTGGGTTATTACCAGTTCGACCGTCGATGGTCGCTCATTCCGTTTATGAAGCAGGCCTACAACTACAACCCCGAAAAATACAGCATGCTCAAGGATGCGATTGATCGCGGCAGCGAGATTTCCAACACGAGCAATGCCATGTACGAGAACGGCCAGCTCACCGAGTTGGGCCGTATTGCGCAGGAGGCTTTCCAAGGTGCTTATAACACCGACCCTGTTGAGTTCTCGGCTCTGCAGGATGCGTATGCGTACAACTCGTACTATGCGGTGACCGAGGCGTGGCTCAAGAGTGGCCTGGGCATTGATATTTCGGGCCGTGCCGATTGCGTTAAGGGCATGGTGTGGAGCATCACCAACATGTGCGGCACCGGTGGCTGCAGGGACTTCTTCCGTTGGGCGAATCTCTCCAACGATATGTCCGACCGCGAGTTTGTGACGGCGCTTTCCAACAGTGTGGTCAATAACGTGGCGACCAAGTATTCGAGCCAGCCCCAGTATCATGAGGGCTGGAAGAACCGCTACCGCAACGAGCTGAAGGACTGTTTGGTTTATATCGCCGAGGACGAGGCCGCTGCCGCTGCGACGCCCGTGCAGCCCGAACCTACGCCGACGCCCTCGCCGACGCCTGATTCGAATGACGACTCGAGCGACGATGCCAACGATGACAGGATGGATGCGCCCTCGACCGGTGCTGACGGTGATGGCTCTGCTGGTGGCACTACCAACAACGGCTCTACCTCGAACGGCTCCGTTTCGAACGGCTCTGCTGCGGGCGATTCGTCTTCAAGCTCTGCCGGCAATACGGACAGCGACGCCTCTGGTTCGACCGGCGCTGGCACCTCTAACTCATCCACCGGCTCGAGCGATTCGTCCGTTGGCACCGGCTCTAACAACGGCTCCGGCTCTGACGCAACCCCTGGTTCTGATGCTTCCAAGGATGACTCGAATAAGGCGCCGGACGTCCCCGTTGCTTCGCCGGACAAGAAGCCTTCTTTCTCCGAGCAGCTTGGTTCTACGCTGGGCTCTTCGCTGATGGCTGGCGTCAATAACGGCTCGACCCAGAACAAGGGCAACTCTGATCAGGTTTCCACGGAAAAGATCGAAGCCGCAAAGGGCGACTCCAAGGACGAGGCTTCCGAGAAGACCGAATCCGATAAGGGTTCTAGCTCTGAGGAGAAGAGCGACAAGTCCGAACAGAAGAAGGGCGAGGATAAGAAGTCTGAATCTGAGGAGAAGGACAAGAGCAAGGCCGGGGGCGAAAAGAAACAGTCCGAAGACGACGACAAGAGCGGTGCTGACAACCAGGTCCAGGAGCAAAATGACTCCAAAACGGTGACCACCACGACCACGACGACTACAACGACTAAGTCCTCGGGCGGCAACATGCCCAAGACGGGCGACTTGATTGTGATGGCGAGCCTTGCCAGTGCAAGCTTGGCCACACTGGGCGCTACGTCTATCGTAAGTGGTAAGCATAAGCTCGATCAGCAGAAGAAGGCTTCTGGGGAGGACGGCTTGGAGGAGTAATCTTCCAGATCGTTTTCTATAAGAGTTTGGGACGGGGTCCGGTGCGGCGGCATCGGGCCCCTTTTTTGTTGTGCAACGATTTGTTATGCCCCCTCGGGGGTCTGTTGCTACCGCTGCCCGAAACGTTTGCATGTCGATATTGTTGCGCTCTACCCGCTCGTTACAATGGGCATCGTGCTGCGTTAGAGGGAGAGCTTACGGTGTCTGAACAGGCGAATTATGGTGTTACTCATGCGTTTGGCGCACGGTTGCTCAATTATGCGGATAACGCAGCTCTGCCGGTTGATGTACACGACTTTTCCGATGCGATCAATCGGTATTTACTCATCGATAAGACTATGTTTATTGCCGATATATTGGACAGCGTAGCATCTGTTGCGCTTTGCTGCAGACCCAAGGGTTTTGGCAAGAGCATGAATCTATCGATGCTCAAATGCTATTTGGAACGACTTGATCACCGGCGGCCGGATCGAAGTCCGTTCGTCGGCACCCAGATTTGGCAGGCGGACGGTGCTCACCATCGTGATGAGTGCGCGTGTTATCCGGTCATCTTGCTCGACTTTTCAGCTGCCGCTTCGAGGCATGGCGCTGGTGCAGCGGCAGCTATTCGCGGGGCTGTCGTGCGCGAGTGCGCCCGATTGCTGCCGCTGCTTGCCGCGCCTGATCTGTCAAGACGTGAGGTTCGTCTTATCGAGAGGGCGGCGCGTGGGGTGGCCAGCGATAGGGAGATCGATGCGGCGCTTGGCGTGCTTATTAAGCTGCTCCAGACAGCTTTCGATGAGCAGGTTGTTCTTCTGATAGACGACTACGACGTGGTGTGTCCAAATGGTTTGGACGCTAAGGACGACGGTGGCGTGGATTTCCTAGAGTCGCTCAGCCGGATGTTGTTTGACACCATTGCCGATGCCGGCGACTCGTTGCGATTGACGTGTCTGATGGGCGAGCGCCCCGGTCATGCCGAGTTTGCGTTGTCCCAACGTGGGGTTTCCTATCGGTCGGCGACAGCGTTGTCGAGTTGGTGTGATCGATGGTTCGGTTTTTCGGACGACGAAGTCCAAGTGCTGTTGGATTGCATCGGTCGCAACGGCTGTCTGGATGACGCGCGTGAGTGGCTCGAGGGCTATCTGTTTGGTGGTTTTTATTGCTCGAGCCCGGAGCGCGTGGTGGACTACGCACAGCGCGATTGCGTCGCGCCCGTTCGGGCGGATCTGTATGGTTACGCCGACCGTCTGAGCGCATGCGTCGGTGACTGGAATCTCATGCGCCTGTCCGCATTGTTCGATTTGGTTGAGCCGCATGGGTTTATTGAGGCGCCAGTGCATGTGCATGCCGAGGAGGTCGATGCCGCCAAGCCCGAAGATATCTGGACTGCGCTGTATCTGTCTGGATTTCTTACGACGGACATGACAGGGCATTCGGAGGACGGCGCGTGCCTTCGTTCCCTGCGCCTGCCTAACAACGAAGTGCGTCAGGCGCTCCGTCTTGTAATTCTGGAATGGTTTGAGTGCGCCGTTGAGGACGTTGGAGTTATCGACTCGTTCCATGACGGGTTGTGTCGAGGAGACGAGGACGCTGTAAAGCAAGCTTTGAGCTGTGCTATCGGCGATCTGGGCATCGATGTGGACAAATCAGATATGCCGACAGCCTATCATCTGGCGCTGCAGGGGCTTTGCTTTGGACTGTCCGGCTATTGCAATCCCAGCTCCAAGCGAAGTGGCGTCTCGGATCGCTGGGATATCCAGGTGATTCCCACCGGTCGGGTGTTTGACGTGGCCGACACGCTCGGCATGCTCGATGAGCGACCGCTCATTACGATCAACATGTTGTATGACCCTGGCGTCGATGCCCTGGGCCTGGAACTGTTAGCGGTTCAGGCGCTGCTCGACATAGAGCGCGACGGCATCGATGATATCCGCGTGCCGCGCCCCGCCGTCGGGCGCATGCGTTGGGGCTTTGGTTTTGACGGTCAGCGTGTGTCCGTGGTGTGTCAACGACTGTAGCGGCGGGCGAAAGCCCTTTACTACTCGGCGTCCTTCAGGGGCGGCATGGGCTTCCAGTTGGGATCCTTAACGATCTTGCGTGCGTCCTTCATGCCACGGCGCAGCGCCGGAATACCGGTCTTAAAGCATTTGTCGACTGCTGCCAGACGAATGAACTCCTTGCAGAAGGTCGCGGCATTGCCCAGACGGAACAGCACGGGGTGGTAGTCGCCGTAGATCTGCATGTAGCGTGCCAGATAACCGCGGTTGCGCATGATGTAGTAGCGGTTGGTGTCGCTCGTGGAGTTGAGCTGGCGCTTGCCGGCGATATCCCAGTTAGAGACGGCGCGGGCGCGCTTGAGCACCACGTCGGCAACCACGGCGGCGGGGAAGTGCTGGCTGGCCACGTAGCCGTAGCAGGCATCGTCGCCGTAGATAAAGAAGCGCGCGTCGGGCAGGCCAATCTTGTCGACCACGCGGCGCGAGAACATGCCGCCCTCAAAGCACAGTTGGTTCATGGTGCGGTAGCCCTCGGGTCCCAAATCCCACTTGGCGATGGGGTTAGGGATGCCGAGCGAAAGGATGAGCTGGTACTGCCAAAAGAAGGCGCCGCCGTCAAAGTCCAGGCGCGAACCCTGAATGACGTCGTAACGGTCGGTCCACTTGGCCAAGCGCTCGATGCCTTCGGGGATGACGAGCACATCGTCGTCCATGACCCAGAACCACTGGGCCCCCAAGTCGTAGGCGCATTTAGTGCCGGCGGAGAAGCCGCCCGCACCGCCGCCGTTTTCGAGCTGCGGGGCGTAGATGACGCGGTCGGTGCCGCCCTTCGCGTCGGGCTGTTCGATGTCGGTGCCCCACAGGTTGCCCAGGCGCTCGTTGAATGCGGTGCACATGGCCTCGGTCTCACGCGAATTCTCGTTATCGACGATCACGATGCGCCAGGGCGCTGCCGTAAGCTCGGTCATGGAGTCGAACAAATTGACCAGGAGTTCCTGGCGCTTGTACGTAACGACGACAATGGCGAGCTTATCGATGGGAGCGGGAAGGGTTGAAGGCATGGGGCAATATATCCTTTCACGCGCGGCGCGCGAGCGCTGCGCGGAAGCTATCGAATACGTCCTTGGGACTGTCCTATTGTAAAGGCTCGGCGCACCTTGACGGCAAGCTTTGAATAAAACGCAGGAACCTGCCACGGGCCCGCCGCATGACGTGCGGCTACTTTGCCCGCAAGAGGCTCCATAGATTATATAAACGTCCGCTGGCGCGCTGACCCTTTGATACCATGAAACGACAGGTATTTCCTAAGGAGCACATTTGTCTACTAACGTCTCTGGCAGCCCTGTTCTGTCGCTGCTTATTCCCATTTACAATGTTCAGCGCTACCTGCGCGAGTGTCTCGATTCCGCCCTGGCACAGACGCTCAAGGATATTGAGATCATCTGCATTAACGACGGGTCGACCGACAACTCGCCGGTGATTATCCGCGAGTATATGGAGCGCGATGGGCGCGTCAAGATGATCGACAAGGCCAACAGCGGCTACGGCGACTCGATGAACCACGGCCTGGAGATGGCGCGTGGCAAGTACGTTGGCATCTTGGAGTCCGATGACTTTATGGCGCCCGACGCACTCGAAAAGCTTGTCTCGGCCGCCGATACCAATAATGCCGACTTTGCAAAGGCGAACTTTGATTTCTACTGGTCTAAGCCCGAGGAGCGCCGTTCGCTGCACGAGATGTTTAGACCTCAGGATTGCGGCAAGCCGGTGAACCCGAGCGATACGACGCAGTTCTTTAAGCAAAAGCCGTCGATTTGGTCGGCCGTGTACCGTCGCGATTTTCTTGAGCACAACGGTATCAAGTTCCTGCCGACTCCGGGGGCATCCTTTCAGGACACGTCATTTGCCTTTAAGGTGATCGCGTGTGCCGATAAAGCTGTTTATCTGCATGATGCCGTGTTGTCGTATCGCCAGGACAACGAGAATTCCTCGGTCAATTCTTCGGCTAAGGTCTTTTGCGTCAATACCGAGTATGCCGAGATTGAGCGTTGGATTCGAGAGGATTATGCTCGCAATCACACAAGCGATGACGTCGAGCGTATGCTCAAGTTCAATCAGCTCATTAAGTACGATTCGTACATGTGGAACTACGTGCGCCTGGCGCCTAAGTTCTATAAGGAGTTCCTGGTTCAGATGGCTAAGGAATTTCAGGCGGCCTTGGACGCGGGGGAGTTTTCGCTTGACGACCTCAAGCCGTGGAAGCGCGCGAATCTCGCTGCCATCCTCAAAGATCCTGAGGGCTGGGTTGACGAGCATCCGAGTTTTGCGACGGATGGTGCCTTGGGGCGCGCTAAGTATTACGCCTCGGTTGGAGGCCCTGGCGTGGTCGCCGCCTTCCTCATCGAATCGCTGAGGGGGTAGGTCGGCATGGGAGAGGCCTCGTGTCCTAAAGCTACCATTGTCGTCCCCGTTTACAACTCCGTGCGCTCCATTCAGCGATGCCTCGATTCGTTGTTGGCCCAGTCCGAGCGCTCGATTCAGGTTGTCTGCGTCAACGACGGTTCGACTGATGATTCGTTGAACGTGTTGCGCCAGATCGCGCAGGCCGACGATCGCGTGCTGGTGATTGACCAGGAAAACGCGGGCGTCTCGTGTGCTCGAAATGCCGGTATCGATGCCGCCGAGGGCGAGACCGTCTTTTTTGTGGACGCCGACGATTGCATCGATGCCCAGACGGTCGAGCGCGTGCTGCATGCCATGGAGTCTGCAGATGCCGAGGCCGCCGTTTTTGGCGGCGTCTGTGAACCTGCCGATGCTGCCCCCAAACGCGTCCAGCAACTCATGAGCCCCAAAGCCGGTACCTTCGGCGCCCTTGATCCCCAACTGCTGTTCCATTCGAATGCGCAGCCCTATGCCTGTCGTGCGGCTTTTTCGCGCGAGCTGCTCAATCGCGAAGGCATTCGCTTCGCCCCCGGTTTGGCTTTGGGCGAGGACGTCGTCTTCCAATTTGCGGCTTATGCGCTTGCCCGCAAGACCGTCGTCATGCCGGACAAGTTCTACCACTACGTGATGGAGAGCGAATCGGCGACGCACGAGTTCAACAGTGCCGAGGCTCGCGCCAAAAAGCTTGACACCCACATGAGGATGCTCGAGGAGGTCTTGGAGGACTGGGCGGCCTACGGTCTTTTGGACCTGTGTCCCGGCGAGCTGATAACTTGGTTTTTAGACCTCATTGTGTTCGACCTGGCGCGCTTGGATGCCGATGACTTCCATCGCGTGGCGGCTCGCGTCAACATGGACCTCACGACGTTTTTGGGAACGGAGTGGGCGGATATGCCTGCTAAGGGCGCCGTTTGCCGTGTTGCCCACAAGCTCGTTGCGGCGACCTCGGGCGTTTCGATGGCAGACGCCACGCTGTTCTATCTTTCGACTCGCGGTCTCAAAGCCTGCCTGGAGCGCTTTATCTAATTCCAAGCGCTGCCGCCCGCCGCAACTCGGCTGCTAAAATAACCCTGTTAAACGCTATTCAACAGGAGGTTCTCTTGCAGAACTCTGATACCCCTAAAGTTTCTCTGCTTGTCCCCATTTGCAATGTCGAACGCTACCTGCGCGAGTGCCTCGATTCCGCCGTGGCGCAGACGCTCAAGGATATCGAGATCATCTGTATCAACGACGGCTCCACCGATAGCTCGCCAGACATCATCCGCGAGTACATGGAGCGAGACCCCCGTGTGAAGATGATCGATAAAGCCAACAGCGGCTACGGCGACTCGATGAACCGCGGCCTGGAGATGGCGCGCGGTGAGTACGTGGGCATCCTTGAGTCCGACGACTTTATGTTTGAGGATTCGCTCCAAAAGCTGGTCGCCAAGGCCGATGCTGAACATGCCGATGTGGTAAAGGGCGACTTTTACCTGTATTGGTCCACGCCCAGCGAGCGCCGTGAGCTGTTTGGGATTATCGATGAGCATATGACGGGCGCCGCGTATCGCCCCGTCGATCGCCCGGGCATCTTCTACC
The DNA here is from genome assembly GCF_003436395.1 of Collinsella sp. TM06-3. Classification (NCBI taxonomy): domain Bacteria; kingdom Bacillati; phylum Actinomycetota; class Coriobacteriia; order Coriobacteriales; family Coriobacteriaceae; genus Collinsella; species Collinsella sp. TM06-3. Next base: position 20,848 of record NZ_QSPG01000026.1, read on the forward strand.
GCAAACCTTCCATTTGGTCGGCTATCTATCGACGAGAGTTCCTCAACGACAATCAGATTCGGTTCCTTCCCACGCCGGGTGCCTCGTATCAGGACGCAGGCTTTAACTTTAAAGTTTGGGCTTGTGCCGAACGTGCCGCGTTTATTGCGGACCCCATTTTGTGCTATCGGCAAGATAACGAGAAGAGCTCCGTTAATTCGCCCAACAAGGTGTTTTGCGTTTGCGACGAATATGCCGAGATGCAACGTTTTTTGGACGAGCGTCCCGAGCTCAAGGCTCGGCTCCAGGGCATTTTAATGCGCATGAAGGTCGATACGTACCGCTGGAATGATGAGCGCCTGGTCGATGAGCTGCGCGAGCAGTTTTGGGAGAAGGCCTCTCCCGAGCTCAAGTCCGATTGGGATGCCGGTCGCTTTGACCTGTCGCTGTTTGATCCGCGTGGCGAGACCGATTTGCGCCTGATGGTCAAGTCGCCCCGTGCCTATATCGATTCGCGCTTTGACTTTAAGAAGCCGGGCAAGCTCAATACGTTTAAGCACTACTTTAAGATCGGCGGCCTGCCGCTGGTCTGGCGCGTGCTGACGTATCAGCGCACCTACGGCGATAACCCGCATCCCGATGACGTTTCGGCCGCCCAGTAGGAGTGTGTGACTATGGCTACCCCTAAGATTTCCGTTGTTGTTCCCATCTATAACGTGGAGGAGTGCCTGGCCTGGTGCCTGGACTCCCTGCTTGCGCAGGACATGCCCGATTGGGAAGGCGTGCTGGTTAACGATGGCTCGCCGGATGGTTCGCGCGATATTGCGGTTGCTTATTGCGAAAAGGACGCGCGCTTTACGCTGGTTGATAAGCCCAACGGGGGCCTGTCGAGCGCGCGTAATGCGGGCATTGCTGCGTCCACGGCGCCTATCGTTGCGTTTTTGGATTCTGACGACCGGTTTACGCCTGATGCATGTCGCGTGATCGTCGATGCCTTTGAGCGCGAGGACTGCGACGTTTTGACCTTTGGCGCGAATCCGTATCCGCTCGAGGCGGGGTATCCGTGGCTCAACTATGTGCTGAGCCCGCGCGATGTGTCGTTCGAAGGCTATAGCTCCGACCTGCTGTTTAAGGAAGCTTCTCGCCCCTTTGCATGGCGCACCGCCTGCAAGCGTGAGTTTTTGCTGGGCAATGGGATCGTGTTCGATGAAACCGTTAAGTATGGCGAGGACCAGGTCTTCGATTTCGCCGTGTACGGTCGTTCGCGCAAGACCGCGCTTATCTCGAACAAGCTGTATGACTACCGCGTGGCGCGCAAGGGCTCGCTTATGGACACCATGCGCTATGACGACGAGACGCGACTGCTGGAGCACGTGAAGATTTACTCCGCGGTGCTGGTTGACTGGCAGCGCGACGGTCTCGATGTCCAGCATGCCGAGGACCTGGCGTACTTCCTATGCGATCTGGTGCTGTACGATGCGCTCAGGTTGCTGGATTCGGACTGCGGCAAGGTGTTTGCTGCCGTTGCCACGGCGCTTGCCGGTTCTGCCGTGGGCAGCGATGCTGCGCTCGCACAATGCGCTCCTTCTATTGCCGCTATGGTGCGCGCGGCGCTTGCCAGCAAGGCCCCCAATGCCCGTGTATGCAAAAAGCTCATGTTCGATTACGACGTCTTGAGGTTTGGGCGCCTGGGTGCCTGCAAACGCATGGCAGTGAACGCCCTTGGAAAGCGAGAAGTGTAGATGAGAGATCGGCGGGGAACGTCGATTGATTGCTGGCTCTAATGGTTTAGACGACGGGCGATGCCGCACCTGCCACAAGTTGCGGTAAGTCGCGATGGGCATCATGATATGGCGCAACACCCTTGCAGTCGGGTCCCACCTGTCGTGCGCCTGGTCGACCCTGAAGAGGCAAGCGTACCGGTCGAGATAAGCCTGCGGGTTCCGCGGCGACATCCCCGTGAAGCGCCATAGGTATCGTTTAAGCCAGGGGCACAGGTCGTTCACCATCTCCATCCGCTCTAGGTAGATCGGGTCGTTTACATTGGCCCTGTGCGCTCCGCTCTCGAGCCGGTCGTCCCTGACCAGCGCGCTGTGTGCCCGCTTGAGGTCGTGGATCAGCGGCGACCCGGGCGCCATCTTGCTGCCCATGTCCTTCCTCACGCGCGGCGAGCTGGGCTTCCTGTGACCGTATGCGACCGCGACCGGGTTCTTGTGCACGTCGATGGCGACGCCGATACAGAGCTTCTGGAGGGGTAGGCCGCGTCTGCGGGCCTGCCCGCTGCCCTTGGAGAGGTCGGTGTCGATGATGTGGGTCTCGTCCATCTAGACGGTGTCGCGCAGCACGATCCAGTCCGAGCGGCAGCGCCACCTCGGGACGCCGGCCGCGGTGGACCAGTCTCTCCAGGCGCCGCGCGCCGCACCCCCGGGCGCCTTGGGTCCGGCCGATAGGACGCCTTGGCCTCGGCGAGCGTGCCGACGACGACTTCATCGCGGCGGTGCCTCTCGTCAGCAGCTTCTATGAGCAGCAGGAATTCGTCGGCGGTCAAACCCGCCACGAGCTCCCTGAAGGGGTTCGCTCTTCCCATATAGATCTGTCCCATCCACCCGACCGCCCACCCGGTGGGATTGTCGCCAAATAAAGATCCGGGTGGGCGCGCGGGTAAATTCTCTGTTTGGCTGGGAAGAGCACGGCATTCGGGGATCGTACGGTCCCCGAATCATCACCTATTATCTAAACTGTTAGATTGAATTATTAAGGGCTTCATCCAAATAGATTTCTGCATAGATGTTGAAAATATTATGCTAAGCAAATGATTGGTTCTTAGAGAAGTCCGTTAATCTGTCTCTCGTTATAATTAATTAAGCTTGCGAGCGCATTGCTTGGAATGGTTGAACCAGCCTTATCAGTATTGGAGCTTCTACTTGAGCAGCCAACGAAGGGATGGATAATGACCATGATTTCCTATATCGCGGTGGGCGCAAGCGGGGATGACCGTTCCAAGTAATTGCTGCAAGGCTTGCCCTCTCGGGTGGTACCCGAGCATTCCCGCCACAATCCTAGGCACGTCTCCTGGATTGGTTTTGAGTGCCGATTCGTGCACTCTTTGTTTGCTTTGCATCGTTTTTTGCTGAAACTATGGATTTAGTCGGTTGATTTACGAATTCGCCCGAACGCTTTGAGCGAATAGATCGCTCCCACAGTTAGTCGACTCCCCGCAGCCTCTCCTGGGTCCCAGGGGCGGCGTTTTCCCAGTTGAAGGAGCGGCTGGTCCTTTTATTCCGTTTTGTCTATAACTATGATGGCGGAGCATGGCCCCTCTCGGCGCAATCTTTGGCTGGGAAAGGCATGGCGATTCGGGGCCTTTTGGTTCCCGAATCGCCATCTGTTATCTAAGCTGTAAAAAACTGTTTCCTTGGTCTGCTAGAGTGCTTCGCGAAAACGGGTCAAAAAGTGAACCGACTTTGAATACCGTTTATATCATTTGGCTTATGCCAGAAGGATTGTGTGGGCTAGTATGCATGAAAATCAATCGATCTTGTAGCACTCTATGTTTGCTTTGATTACCGCTTCAGCAAGTGCGAGGTGCTCTTCGTGCGAATTGTCGCTCGAACTTCGCCATTTGGCAATGTCTTTTTCATCTATGCGCCTTATGTCGAACGGCTCCTCAACAAACTCCGCCGCCACCTCCATGAATTCGTTGAAGCTTGTGGTTACCCCTCGGGCATCAATGTAAGCCTTTTTTCCATTTAGGTAAGCCTGGCAGAATGCATGGAAACGATGCCTCTTCCTTTCTTCGATTATGAATGCCTTGTATCCGAGAATCTCTTCGAGTTTTAACGCAAACGCTTGGCATGATCCCCTGAGAAGACACCCCGCTGATGTTAGATGCTCTTCGTCGTCGTCAATTTGAGTCAGGTGCCCGTCGTAGTCAATCTCTTCGAGATTCGTAAAATTATTGTTATCGCAATAGAATCCCTTGTGTAGTTCAGTTCCATGGACGGTTGATTTCCGATCTCAGCCGAACACATTGAGCAAATA
>NZ_QSPG01000027.1:0-22446 GCF_003436395.1 Collinsella sp. TM06-3
CGCGCGCAGTTTCGCAGCGAAGCGAGAATGTTTGAGCACGGAGGAATTACCCCGACGCCCCGGGGCACCCTCCGTCAGTAACCGTTCCTACTCCAGCTCAAACGCACCCGTGTACAGCTGGTAGTAGTACCCGCGCTTGGCGATCAGCTCGTCGTGGTTGCCGCGCTCGATGATACGGCCGTGGTCCAGACAGATGATCGCGTCGGAGTTGCGCACGGTGGACAGGCGGTGTGCGATGACAAACGTCGTGCGGCCCTCCATGAGCTTATCCATGCCCGCCTGCACGATGGCCTCGGTGCGGGTGTCGATGGAGCTCGTGGCCTCGTCTAGAATCATCGCCGGCGGATCGGCGACGGCGGCGCGGGCGATCGAGATCAGCTGGCGCTGGCCCTGCGACAGCTGTGCGCCGTTGCCGGTGAGCATCGTGTCGTAGCCGTCGGGCAGGCGGGTGATAAAGTCGTCTGCGCCCGCGAGCTTGGCCGCCGCGATGCACTCCTCGTCGGTCGCATCCAGGTTGCCGTAGCGGATGTTGTCCATCACGGTGCCGGTGAACAGGTTCACGTCCTGCAGCACGACGCCCAGCGAGCGGCGCAGATCGGCCTTGCGGATCTTATTGACGTTGATGCCGTCGTAGCGAATCTTGCCGTCGGCGATGTCATAGAAGCGGTTGATGAGGTTGGTGATGGTCGTCTTACCGGCACCGGTGGCGCCGACAAACGCGACCTTCTGACCCGGCTTGGCAAACACGGACACGCCGTGCAGGACCTCGTGGTCGGGGGTGTAGCCAAAGTCGACGTTGTCCATGACCAAGTCGCCGCGCAGCGGGACGTACTCGATCTCGCCGGTTGCGCGGTGCGGATGTTTCCACGCCCACATGCCGGTGTGGTGGTCAGCCTCCTCGAACTCCCAAGTCTCGGGGTTCACCTGTGCGTTGACGAGCGTCACGTAGCCTTCGTCGGCCTCGGGCTTCTCGTCGATGAGCTCAAAGATGCGGTCGGCGCCGGCGAGGCCCATGACCACGGCGTTGATCTGCTGCGAGATCTGGCCGATCTGTCCGCAGAACTGCTTGGTCATGTTGAGGAACGGCACCACGACGGCGATGGACAGCGCCATGCCCGAGATGCTCAGGTTGGGCACGCCCAGCGCCAGGAAAATGCCGCCCGCCAGTGCGACCAGCACGTAGAGCAGGTTGCCCAGGTTCATAAGGATGGGCATGAGGATGTTGGCGTACATGTTGGCCTTCTGGGAGACCTCGAAGAGCTTTTCGTTGCGCTCGTCAAAATCGGCCTCGGCGGCAGACTCGTGGCAGAACGCCTTGACGACCTTCTGGCCGTTCATGACCTCCTCGATATGGCCCTCGACCACGCCGAGCTCGGTCTGCTGCGCAATGAAGAAGCGCGCGGAGTTGGAGCCGAGCAGCTTGGTCATAAAGGTCATAAAGGCGACGCCGGCGATGATGACCAGGCACATCCACACGCTGTAGTACAGCATGATAAAGAACACCGTGACGATGATGATGATCGTCATGAGCAGGTTGGGCAGCGACTGGCTGATCATCTGACGCAGCGTGTCGATGTCGTTGGTGTAGTGGCTCATGATATCGCCGCGCTGGTGCGTGTCGAAGTAGCGGATCGGCAGGTCCTGCATGCGGTTGAACATCTTTTCGCGCAGCTTCTCGAGCGAGCCCTGCGTGATGACGGCCATGGTACGGTTCCAGAAGAGCGAGGAGGCGACGCCCACGGCGTAGATGCAGCCGAGGGTGGTCACGAGCTTCAGAATCTTGGGCTGCGCGGCCGTCCAGTCGCCCGACTGCCACGATTCGCTAATGACCTGCAGCGCGCTCTGGAGAAACGTCGCGCCGATGGAGTTGATGATGGCGCAGAGCACAACGCCGGCGACGACGAGGGGCAAAAGCACCGGGTAGAAGCCAAAGAGCATCTTGATCAGGCGCGTCATAGTGCCGCCCTTGCGGTTGCGCGCGCGCTCGGCGGTAGCTGCCTTACTCATGTGCCTCGCCTCCTTTCTGGGTCTGAGCTTGCGGTGCGGATGCCTCGGTGTCGGCTGCGACGGTCTCGGCCGCCTCCTCGCCCGCGGCACTCATCTTGTTTTGCGAGGTAAAGGTCTCGCGGTAGATCTCGCTCGTCTTGAGCAGCTCGTCATGGTTGCCGATGTCCTTGATGCGGCCGCCCTCCATGACGATGATGCGGTCGGCGTCCTGCACGGAGCTGATGCGCTGGGCGATGATGAGCTTGGTCGTGTTGGGCAGGTAGCTCGCCAGGCCCTCGCGGATCTTGGCGTCGGTCTTGGTGTCGACGGCGCTCGTGGAGTCGTCCAGGATCAAGATCTTGGGGCGACGCAGCAGGGCACGCGCGATGCACAGGCGCTGCTTCTGGCCGCCGGAAACGTTGGAGCCGCCCTGCTCGATCCAGGTGTCGTAGCCCTTGGGGAAGCCGTCGACAAACTCGTCGGCGCAGGCCAGATGCGCCGCCTCGCGGACTTCCTCGTCGGTGGCGTTCGGGTCGCCCCAGCGCAGGTTCTCGGCGATGGTGCCGCTAAACAGCACGTTTTTCTGCAGCACCATGGCCACCTGGTGGCGCAGCGCGTCCAGATCGTAGTTGCGCACGTCCACGCCGCCGACGCGCACGGTGCCCTCGGTGACATCGTACAGGCGGGCGATCAGGTTCACGAGCGTCGACTTGGCCGAGCCGGTGCTACCGATAATGCCGATGGTCTCGCCGCTCTTAATATGCAGGTCGATATCGTCGAGCGCCTGGCGGCGGGCATGCTTGGAATACTTAAAGCTCACGTGGTCAAAGTCGATGGAACCGTCGGCAACCTCGAGCACGGGCTCGGCGGGATCGGCGATCGTGGGCTCGGCGGCCAGCACCTCGGCAATGCGGTGTGCCGATTCGTCGGCCATGGTCACCATGACAAAGATCATCGACAGCTGCATCAGGCTCATGAGAATCTGGAAACCATAGGTAAAGGTCGAGGAGAGCTGGCCCACGTCGAACAGCGTGCCCTGGCTCGTGATGATGAGCTTGGAGCCCAGGTAGATGATGACGACAAACGCGCCGTTGACGCAGATGTTCATCATGGGGTTGTTAAAGGCGAGCAGCTTCTCGGCGCGGGTGAAGTCCATCTGGACGTCGCGCGCGGCGGTCGCGAACTTCTCCTTCTCAAAGTCTTCGCGCACATAGCTCTTGACCACGCGCATGCCGGTGACGTTTTCCTCAACGGACTCGTTAAGGGCATCGTACTTGTGGAACACACGCGAGAAGATGGGGCGCACCTTAAAGATGATAAAGAACAGTCCAAAGCCCAGCAGCGGAATGATGACCAGGTAGACCATGGCGACGCTGCCGCCCATGATAAACGCCATGGTAAAGGCGAAGATCAATACCAGCGGCGCGCGCACGGCGATACGGATGATCATCATAAAGGCCTGCTGCACGTTGTTGATATCGGTGGTCAGGCGCGTGACGAGCGATGAGCTCGAGAACTCATCGATGTTGGCAAAGCTGAACGTCTGGATTTTGTAGAACAGGTCGTGACGCAGGTTCTTGGCGAAGCCGCAGCTCGCATGGCTGCAGGTGACGCCTGCCGCGGCGCCAAAAGCAAGCGATGTCAGCGCGATGAGCACCAAAAGGCCCGCGGTGGGAAGCATCTCGGCTACGGTGGCGCCGTCTTTGATGGCGTCGATCAGGTTGGCGGTGATAAATGGAATCAGCATCTCGCAGAGCACCTCGCCAAGCACGAGCAACGGCGTGGCAACGGTGACTTTCATATAGTCGCGGATGCTGCCCATGAGGGTTTTAATCATCCAGTTCCTCCCAGGTTACACGGATTTTCTCGAGCATTTCGGCGAGCTGCTCGCGCTCGTCGTGGGTGAGGGCACTAAAGGCTTGCTCTCTAAAGCGAATGCGGGCCGCCTGGTCGATGCGGGCATTTTCCCGGCCGGTTTCGGTCAGGCGAATGGTGAGCTGCCGTCGATCCTTGGGGTTACGGCTGCGCTCGATGAGGCCGTTGAGCTCGAGCTTGGACAGGATCTCGGAAAGCGACCCCGGCTTGAGGTCAAAGTGCATGCCGAGTTCCTGCTGCGACATCTCGCCGCCGGGTTGCTTGGCCAGCAGGCAGATGATGGGCGCCTTGCCGGACACGCCACCGCCATGAAAATGCATGTAATGGCCGCAAAAGCCCAGGCCATTGAGGATGCGCTTGGCAAGCTTGTCTTCTGAGCTAACCGCTTCGGGTGCATCCGCCGGCTGTGACGGGTCGCCGCCGGGCTCGTGCGAACAAAGGTTAAGAGGTTCATCGCACATGAATTAGTGCCGCTCCTTTCTTTAGTTAGGTAGAGGAATTGTTTTGTGCCTAACCAATCTAGGGGCACGGTAAATAAATGTCAAGGTACCAAACTTATAGTTACGGCGTTTTGCCAAACGCCGTAACCGCTCGACGCTGCAAACGCTCCTAAGCGGCAATCTGGCGTTCAATCATCGGGCATGGCCACAAGGCCTATGCCCTCTTCTTTCACGCCACCTTGCTCGCTTAGGAGCGTTTTCGCTGTCCGTCCTCAACATGTGATTCCGCCACGGTCCGCTTCGGTGCATGTGATCCCTTGGGGACGGAGGAAAAGGGATTACTTTGGGCTGCGATGACGCCTTTCGAAGCGGCCTCGCCAAAAACTATGCCTAATTACTACGATGAATCCGGCATCCCCGACCACAACAGCTGTTTCTGAAAAAGCGCAAGCTATCTACCTGCGGTTTTGTCGGAGCGAAATTTGTTGTGGTTGGAGGTGGGCGGTTAAACGTAGTAAATAGGCATAGTTTTGAAATGGCACTATATGAGTAGTATCAACTAGGCCGTTATGGAGCAAACAGTCCCCATTTCCGAAACCTATCCGCAACAATGCGCTCTTCGCGACCCTAGCGGCCGCTCACGATGCCTCCTGCGCTACACTTAGTCGCACTGTGGTGCTGCCGCGCCGCACCCGAAACAAGGGAGACCCTCATGAAGAACACTCAGCTGCTGCTGATCAACGATATGTGCGGTTACGGCAAAGTCGCGCTTTCCGCCATGCTGCCGGTGCTGTCGCACATGGGTTACCGTATCCACAATCTGCCGACGGCACTTGTGTCCGATACGCTCAACTATCCCAAGTTCTACATCCACGACACCACGGAGTACGTGCGTCAGAGTCTTGCCATCTGGGAAGAGCTCGGCTTTGAGTTCGACGCCATCTCGACCGGCTTTATCGTGACCGAGGAAGAGACGCGCATCATCTCGGACTTTTGCCACCGCCGCGCGCAAAAGGGCACCAAGGTGTTCGTCGACCCCATCATGGGCGACAACGGCAAGCTCTATGCCGGTGTGCCCGAGTCCACGATTGGCCTTATGCGGCACCTGCTGGAGTGCGCAGACTACGCGGTGCCCAACTACACCGAGGCCTGTCTGCTCACCGATACGCCTATTGCAGAACAGATCACGCCCGATGAGGCCCGCGCCCTTGTGGACGCCGTGCGCGAGCTGGGTGCCAAGTCGGTGGTCATTACGAGCGCCGTGGTCAATGGCACGAACGCGGTTATCGGTTATGATCATGTGGCGGGGGAGTACTTCACGATTCCATTTGAGCTCATTCCGGTCTATTTCCCGGGCACGGGCGACACGTTTTCGGCGGTGCTTATGGGTCGCGTGATGAGCGGTTGGACGCTTCAGCGCGCCACGGCCGACGCCATGCGCGTGGTGGCCGAGCTCATCGAGCGCAATGCCGACCAAGAGGACAAGTCGGCCGGCCTGCCCATCGAGGCCTGCCTGGATGTGATTGACCATGAGTAACGCTGGCGAGGGCGGCGTCAAGCCTGCGGGCGAGAACAAGCCGCTCGGCGCGCCGCGTGGCAAGCGTCCGCGTATCCGCGTGAGCTGCGTGGACCAGCTGGGTGCGTGTCGCTGCCACCATGGTCACAAGCCGGGCGACGTCTTTGACTTCGACCGAGACCGCGGCAAGATGTGCGCCATGGCCTGCCATGTGGGCTTTCCCTATATTGATATCCTGCGCTATGGCGGAACCGTGCCTGGCAACGAGCCTGGAACGGCAAAGTTCTGCTGCCCCGAGGTCGATACGCTGAACGTCTGGCTTGCCGAGATCGTTGACGAGTAGTTGGGCGTGGATTTTCTCCCGTTTAGAGCGCGCTTGAACGCTCAAAGTGGGAGAAAAACCACGCTCGATTTGTATATGGGAATTCCGACTTCGCTTATGCCTATGCTTAGGCGTTGTCGTCGTTGTTCTGTGCGCGAGCAAGGTCAAATTTCTGCATTTCATCCGATTTGCGGCTCTAAAAACTCTGCATTTCATCGATTACAACTGCTCGAGCATAGCAGTGCAACCGTCGAGCACGTCGCGGTAGGTGGCATCGAAGTTGCCGGTGTACCAGGGATCGGCCACGTCGCCGGGGCGCTCGGTCCAATCGAGCAAGCGCGTAATCTTGTCGTCGGGGTCGTCGCCAAAGATGCGACGCAGGCCGCGCGCGTTCTCAGCATCCATATAGACAATGTGATCCCAGTCGCCATACTCCGCGCGACGCACCTGGCGCGCGCGATGGGCAACGACGGGAATCCCGACTTCGCGCAGCTTGGCGACCGTGCCATGATGCGGCGGGTTGCCAATCTCTTCAGTTGAGGTCGCCGCGGAATCGATGACAAACTCCGCCTCGCGCCCAGCGCGGCGCACGAGCTCGGTAAACACCGACTCGGCCATCGTCGAGCGACAGATGTTGCCGTAGCAGATAAACAGTACGCGTTGCATATGCGGTTTCCTTTCGATCGTCATCATCGAGCTCGAGTATCGCATCTACGCCTGCGCCTACGCCCTCGCCCGCTTGCGCTCCCAGCGAGCCAACTTAATCGTCACCAGCGTGAGCGCCCAGGCCACAAGCGAGAACGCGGCGCCCACGGCACCCACGTACGCAATGCCAGCGCTGCTCACAACGGCGCCGCCTACCGCGGTGCCAAACGAGATACCGACGTTAAACGCCATGGGCTCAACCGAACTTGCGAGTACCATCGACTTGGGATGGCGGCTGCGTGCCACGTCCATAAAGTGCGTGATGCATGAGACCGAGAACAGGTACATGAGCATCGCCAGGCTAAAGACAAAGACCAGCGCGAGCGGCATAGTGCCGCCTACAGCAAACAACCCGAGTAACGCCGCAGCCTGCAGCACAAACGTCACAAGCAGCGCCTTCATGCCAAAGCGCGCATCAATCCATCCGCCCAGGATATTCGAGATCAGGCAAAACACGCCGTAGGCCATAAGCGTGGTACTGGCTTCGACCGTGCCCATGCCCAGCACCTGCTCAAGATAAGGCGTCACGTAGCCGTAGAACACATAGACCGAGCCCACGCCAAATAAAAAGATGAGCATGCCGGTGATGATGCTCGGCTCGCGCAGCAGCCCCGCCTGTTCGCGGAAGGTGGCGGGTTCATCGGTCTGCCCGGCGCGAGGCATAAACGCCACGAGCGCTCCGCATATCAAAACGGCAAAGGCAAGCGTGCCGTACATGGCTACGTGCCAATCGAGCGTGTCGGCCACGAACTTGCCGATTGAAGTGACAAAGACCATTGCCACGGAAAACGCACCATATACCACCGAGATGGCAAGCGAGGTTTGCTGCGGGGACAGCAGCTCGGGGATGTACGTCACGCCCACGGCGAGCAGTGCGCCCGAGACAGAGCCCAGGATGATGCGCGAGATAAATAGCACCTGGAAGTTGGGCGCCAACGCCATGACCAGGTTGCCGAGCACAAAAACGATGCTGTAGCACACGAGCAGCTGGTAGCGGCGGAATCGTCCCGTGCTGAGCGCGAGCACCGGCGTGGCGATAGCGTAGACCAGCGCGAACACGCTGATGAGCTGACCCGCAGTGGCAAGCGATATGCCGAGTTCCGTTGCCAAGTCGCTTTCGATACCGATGACCACGAACTCGGAGCAGCCGAGCGAGAATCCCAACAGCACGAGCAGCGCCAGGCAGAGCTTGGTGCGCGCGGGGGAGAGCGCGGCGGCGGTTGACTTACTTTTAGACGTGGTTGCGGCGGTCAAGGTTGTCACTCCAATGTCGCATGAATAAGCGGGATTCAATCCCTGCAACTCTAACAGAATGTGTCAGGTGCCTGCCCCCTTTGTCGCAGGCTGCGCTTGCCTGTATAGTCGCAATACAGGCGAAGATGGTCTCAGGTACATCGCGGGCGACAGGAGATCCCATGGGTATGCACACGACAAAGGTTGCAGTGGGCGAGGGCAAGTTTGCGCTCGAGGCCCAGCTGACGGTGACGCCGCGAGGCATGGCGGTGTACGCTTGCTCGCCGGAGTTCGCGCACCTGGGCGCTACGGCGCAGGCCATTCCGCGCCCCGAGCCCGGCCGTACGGCGACGGTGAGCATCCTGGCCGTTCCGTGCCATCGAGATGAGATCCCGGCGCACGATATCGCGGCGGCGCTGGCCACGCGCTTTGGCGTGCCGGTAGTCGCAAGCACGGGTTTTCATGTGGAGAACGCGACCGCGGACGACTTGCAGCGCGTGCTCGACACCACCAAGGAACTCATCGCCGCGCTCGAGGCAGCCGCAGCCCGCATCCTGCGCGCCGGCTGGGACGAGGGCGGTGTGGGCGCCGAGGTCGTGGCGGTCGATACCGCGACCGGCGAGGTACTTGGCCCCGTCGATCGCATCGAGGCCCATACCGGCGAGGGCATCCTGCATCAGGCATTTCTGACGCTGCTGGTCGAGGGCCAGGGCGAAGACGCGCGCCTGCTGCTCTGTCGTCGCAGCAAGCTCAAGCGCCTTTGGGGTGGGGTGCTTGCCGACGGTTGCGCCGGCCATCCGCTCCCCGGAGAAGGCGTCGCCGCCGCAGCCGCGCGCCGCATCAACGAAGAGCTCGACATTGCGCGCGAGCCCGACCAGCTCAAGCACCTCGGTCACGTGGTGTATCGCGAGGATCACGGCGACGGCCGCTGCGAGTGCGAGTGGTGCGAGGTCTACCTCGCCCATGTTGAGCCGGGCGAGCTGCATATCAACCAAGAGGAGATCTCGGAGGTGCGCCGCGTGGCCCCGTCCGAGCTCAAAGGCTACCTGCAGGGTCGCCCCGAGCAGCTGGCCCCCTGGCTCCGCGAGGCCCTCAGCGACCCATCCATCCGTACGGATCTCGCTATGTAACAAAGGTACAGTCCCTTTGCCATATCCAAACCGTCACAACATTTGATGAAAATCTCGAAAACGAGGAAAAGCGTCGAATGTTGTGACGCTTTTTGTCCAGAGGATCGCTTCTCATCCAAAAATCCCGCTTGACTGTATTGCCACAACACAGCGCAACGTAAGGGGTGTCCGATAACGGGCGCCCCTTTTTAAGTGGCAACGTGGCTGCGAATCCGGAGCGCCCCCAACAAGAAAGGTGGGGAGATGGAAACGGAAAAGAAGGCGTTTAAGATCACCAAGCGCGAAATTGGCTTTGTGCTGGGTATCGTTGTCTTTTTGCTGGTGAAGTTTCTTCCTTTGGCGGAGCTGAGCTCGACGGTCGAGCTTACGGTCGGCGGTCAGACCTGTCTGGCGTTGACGCTCGCCACGGTGGTGTTCTGGGCGTGTGGCGTGGCACAGCCGGGCTTTGTGGGCCTGCTCTATTGCGCGCTGCTCGTTCTGTTCAAGGTGTGCGTGGACGACACGGGCGCCGCGAGCATCTCGGCGACGGTCGCCTCCACGTTTAGCTCGTGGACCAAGGCCACCATGTGGCTCGTCATCGGCGCCTACCTCATCGCCAGCGCGGTCAAGGAGTCGGGCCTGGGCGAGCGCATCGCCTATGCGTTTATGCTCAAGTTCGTGCGCGATGCCAAGTCGCTCATCATCTCTATCTTCGCGCTCACCTTTGTGCTGTCGTTGCTGATCCCGCATCCGTTCCCCCGCGCCTTCCTCATCCTCGCCGTCGTCTCGGTCATCGCCGAGTCCGCCGGCTACGGTGACGACGACCGCGGCAAGCTCGGCTTCCTCGTGTTTGCCGCTGCCGCCCCGGGCTCCATGTTCTTCCTGACGGGCGATTCCACGCTCAACCCGCTCGTTGCGCAGTACAGCGCCGAGGCCGGCGGCATGAGCCCGTCGTTTGTCGACTGGTTCCTGTACATGAGTGTGCCCATGCTGGTCGCGCTGCTGTGCACCCTGTTCCTGGGCCTCTTCCTCTTTAGGCCCAGCAAGGAACTCGTCTACGATCGCGAGCAGATCGTGGCCAAGCAGGCTGCGCTCGGCAAGCTCTCCGTCAAGGAGATCCGCACCATCGTGTGGCTTATCATCGCCATCGCGCTGTGGCTCACCGTCTCGGGCGATTACATCGGCTGGGTGACGCTTGCCATCGGCGTCGCGCTCGCCATGCCCATCATCGGCGAGGTCCTCACCCCCGCCAGCTGGAACGCTGTCGACATCAAGTCCCTCATGTTCCTGACGGCCGCCATGGCCGTGGGCTCCGTGGGCGGTGCCACCGGTATGAACGCCTGGATCGCCGATGTCGTGCTTCCCAGCTCCGTGCCCGAGAACATCTTCCTGTTCGCCCTGCTTGTCGCCGCGCTTTCCATGATCATCCACATGTTCATGGGCTCGGTCATGGCCGTGCTCGGCGTGTGCGTGCCGGCGTTCATCAGCTTCGCGGCCGGCTCCAGCGTGAGCCCGCTCGCCGTGGCGCTCATCGTCTTCACGTCCATCAACATCCACTACATCCTGCCGTTCCATAACCTGCCGATCCTTATCGGCGAGGGTAAGGATGCCGGCTGCTACACCTCCAAAGAGGCCATGCGCATGGGCATCCCCCTCACTGCGGTCGTCTTTATCGTCGTGTTGGTCGAGGCTGCCTGGTTCCACCTCTTTGGCCTGATGTAAGCAGTCGAGTGCTTGGCTGCAATTAGTCGAGTGCTTGAACTGCAAGCGCCCGAGCGCCCCATCTATGAGCGCTGCGGCCCCACTACGTTACCCAGCCCGGCGGCACTCCCGTCGCCGGGCACTCTCCCGAAAGGAGCACGCTATGTCCACTACCGATGCTTCCCAGATCCACGACCTGCGCTCCGCGCTCGACTTTTTGCGTGAGATGCCGGGCCAGCTGCTCGAGACCGACACCCAGGTCGACCCGGACGCCGAGGTCTCGGGCGTCTATCGCCACGTCGGTGCCGGCGGCACCGTTATGCGTCCGACCAAAGAGGGTCCTGCGATGGTCTTCAACAACGTCAAGGGTTTTGACGATGCCAAGGTCTGCATCGGCATGCTTGCCAGCCGCAAGCGCGTTGCCGCCCTGCTCGACCTGGACGAGGAGCACCTGGGTCTCGAGATCGGCAAGCGCTTCGAGAACCTGATCGCGCCCAAGCAGATCGCCGAGGGTGCGCACGTCGACTGCCAGGAGGTTGTGTACAAGGCGAACGACGAGGGCTTTGACCTGCGCAAGATCGTCCCCGCTCCCACCAACACGCCCGTCGACGGCGGCCCCTACATCACCATGGGCCTCGCCTACGGCACGAGCCCCGACGGCTCCCAGTCCGACGTGACCATCCACCGCTTCTCCTGCGTCGACAAGGACAAGCTCGCCATGTGGATCACCCCGGGCAGCCGTCACCTTGGCGCCTTTTTTGACGAGTACTGCCAGCGCGGCGAGGACATGCCCATCTCCATCTCCATCGGCTTGGACCCCGCCGTGTACATGTGCTGCGGCTTCGAGGCTCCCACCACGCCGCTCGGCTTCAACGAGCTGCAGATCGCCGGCGCCCTGCGCGGCCACGCCGTCGAGCTTGCCGACTGCATCACCGTTCCGCAGAAGTGCATTGCCAATGCCGAGTACGTGCTCGAGGGCTACCTCATGCACGACGAGACCATCAACGAGGACGTCAACGGCCATGGCTACGCCATGCCCGAGTTCCCCGGCTACACCGGCGGCGCCAAGGTCTGCCCGGTGATCAAGATCACCGCCGTCACCACACGCGTCAATCCCATCATGGAGAGCTGCATCGGCCCTTCGCACGAGCACGTTTCCATGGCGGGCATCCCCACCGAGGCTTCCATCTACAAGATGGTCGAGACCGCTATCCCGGGCCGCCTGCTCAACGTTCACGCCGCCCCCTGCGGCGGCGGCAAGTTCGTTGCCATCATGCAGTTCAAGAAGTCGAGCAAAAATGACGAGGGCCGTCAGCGCAACGCCGCCATGCTCGCCTTCTCGGCATTCTCCGAGCTCAAGCATGTGATCCTGGTTGACGAAGACGTCGACATCTTCGATATGAGCGACGTGATGTGGGCCATGACCACGCGCTTCCAGGCCGACGTGGACCTCATCACCATCCCCGGCTGCCACTGCCACGTGCTCGACCCGTCCAACGACCCCGCGTTCGATCCTTCGATCCGCGAGCACGGCATCGCCTGCAAGGCCATCTTCGACTGCACGGTTCCGTTCGACCTCAAGAAGAACTTCATCCGCTCGCAGTTCATGGAGATCGACATGGACAAGTGGGCCAAGGAGCTTTCTTTCTAGTACGTAGCCCTACCAAGTAGTTAAGGAGTTGTCATGCCTGAGTCTTCTGTCCGTCCCCGTCGCATTGTCGTTGGCGTATCTGGTGCCAGCGGCGCTGCGCTGGGCCTCGAGTGTCTCAAATGCCTGCGCCAGGCCGGCGCCGAATCGGCGCTTGTCGTCACGCGCGGGGGAGAGATCACCACCGAGCAGGAGCTCGGCATGACGCTCGACGAGTTTGCCACGCATGCCGATGTGATCTACGACAACAAGAACATCGGCGCCGCCATTGCAAGCGGCACCTATCCGGTCGATGGCATGATCGTGGCGCCCTGCTCCATGAAGACGCTTGCCGGCATCGCGAGTGGTTACAGCGAAAACCTGTTGCTGCGTGCGGCCGACGTGCAGATGAAAGAGCAACGCCGCCTGGTACTTATGGTGCGCGAGACGCCCTTCAGTGCGATCCATGTCGATAACATGGCGCGCTTGGCACGCGTACCGGGCGTCATGCTCATGCCGCCCATGCTCACGTTTTACAACGGCCCCGCCACGCTCGACGATGCGGTGCATCACATCGCCGCCAAGGCGCTCGAGGCCGTCGGCGTGTCATGTGCAAACTATAAGCGCTGGTCATAGGCGCATTTAGGGTAGGATACGAGGAGTGTTTGAGCCCGCTGCCCCTGTGGGCGGCGGGCTTTTCGCGTCAAAGGATGTGTCGGGAGGACCTATGCAGACGGGTATGTATGCGATTAGCGAGATGGCGAGCTTGTTTAACGTTTCGCGCCAAACGCTCATCTACTACGACAAGATCGGCCTGTTTAAGCCCGCCGTGGTTAACGAAAAAGGCTACCGTTTCTATTCGCCCACGCAGATCCCGCTCATGCGCCTGATCTGCATGTTGCGCGATCTGGGGCTCGAGCTCGACGAGGTCGACCGTCTGACCTCGACGTTCGACATTGGCGAGATGACCGATCACCTGCGCTCGCGGGTTCAGGCGCTCGACAAGCAGATTGCCGGGCTCAAGGCTGAGCGCGCGAGTGTGCAGGAGCGCCTGAGCTTTTACGACGAGGCAGTCTACTGGCGCGAGCGCGAGGGCAGTCCGGAACTCAAGCAATTCGAGCGCCGCTACGTGGTCTTTGAGGAGTTTCCGGGCGATATCGAGCGCGGTCGCTCGATGCTTCACCCCACGCTCATGCGGGCAATCCTGCGCATGCGCACGTTGACGGGCACGCGCCCCATGCGCGGCTGGGGCGCCATGCTGCGTCGCGAGGCGCTGCATTCCGACGACCCCATCGCCGGTGCCGGCTCCTTTGCCGTGCTGCCGCGCGGTGCCGAGGAGCTGCTGCCGAGCGATCCTGCCGAGCTGGCAGAGATTGGCGTCGAGGTGTTGCCCGAGGGCACATACCTGTGCATGAGCCGCTGGGGCATGCCGTACGAACCCGAGGGCATTCGTGCCATCGTGGCATGCATGGACGAGCACGCACTCCAGCCCATCGGCGATGCCTTCGATTTTTGCTACCTCGATACCACCAGCTACGACGAGTCCCACCAAGAGGACTTCTGCTGCATCCAAATCCCCGTAGCCCTCCAGATGTGACAAGAGGACAGTCCCTTTGTCACATTCGCGGCATGGCTGCCGTCCAAACCGTCACAACATTCGATGAAAATCTCGAAAACGAGGAAAAGCGTCGAATGTTGTGATGGTTTTCCTATCTGTGCCGGCGAGCCGCCGTGCCGTCTGGGGGTATAAGGCTAGCAAGTGTTTATTTGCGAGGCCAAGGGGGCGCCCCGTATGGATATCGATAGCTTTGAATGGTGGTACAGCGAGGGCGAGGCTCCGGATGAGGTGTGGGACGAGCCCTTGCCAAGTGATGAGTTGAGCGACGGGACCGATGTGGACTCCGATGCTGGCGATGCGCTTGACTCGGATGCCGATTCCGACCCCGCCGAGCCCCTGACCTTCGAGCGGGCCTGGGCCCAGGCCGAGGCCGACGAGGCAAAGGCCGATGCCACGGCCACGCTGGGTGAGCCAGCCGACATGTCCATCTCGCCGGCCAAGACCCCGCAGCCGCGCCACACCATCGACCCCGGCAGCACGGCATCCTTCAGCATACTCGACGTGCCCGCGCAGGGTGCCCAGGCGCCCGCCCCCACGCATCGCCCCAACCTGGCTCGCGAGGAAGACGCGGCCCGCCGCTCACCGCTCGGCCCCATCCTCATCGCCTTCATGGCCGGCGTCATCGCTTGCTCGGCGATCGGAAATGTTTGGAGCCACCTGGAGCAACAGCGCAAAGACGCCGCCAAGGTCGAGATGTCTGTCGAGCAATCGCTCAGCCGCACGCGCTCGGTGCATGTGTCGGTCGAGGTTAAGGACGGCGCGACGTGGGATACCGCGCGCGGCGATAGCCAAATGCTCATCCATATCGTGGGCCGCACGCTCAAGGGACAAGCAATCGACGAGTATCAATACGTTAATTCCGAAGGTGACGGCATCGAGCTCAAGCCCGGCGACTACGAGCTCACGGTCGATGAGCCGCCCGTCGCCACCGACGGCACGCGTTACCGCGCCTCAAAGCGCATGGTTCCGGTGAGTTTTAATTCACAGGCGCCCGATACGGTCGACAGCACGCCGCAGGGCGGGTTCGACCTTTACGCAATCGTTCAATAACTGTGCCTGTCGCTTCTCCTTGCCGCCAAGAGTGGGACAATAGCCCTCGACACCGTTGTTTACTATTGGAGGAAGTAGCATGTCCACCGTCACTACCATCAAGCGCGGCGGCCTCACCGCGGCCATCGATTCCATGGGCGCCCAGCTCACGAGTCTTGCCCTCAACGGCAACGAGTATCTGTGGCAGGGCGACCCCGCCTTTTGGGGCAAGCACGCGCCCATCCTGTTCCCCATTGTGGGCTCGCTGCGCAACAACACGGCAACATCTGCGGCCGGCACCTGCGAGATGCCGCGCCACGGACTCGCGCGCATCGTCGAGCACAAGTTGGTCGAGGTTTCGGAGGACGGCTCCTCGGTAACGTACGAGATCACTGACACGCCCGAGTCGCTCAAGGCGTTCCCGTTCCACTTTAAGCTCAACATGATCTATGCCCTGACCGGCGACGCCACGCTCACGCAGACCTTTGCCGTCACCAACACCGGCGACGTGGCCCTGCCGTTCTCGGTGGGCGGTCATCCTGCATTCAACGTGCCCGCCCCCGGTGCCGAAGACGAGGCGTTCGAGGATTACGAGCTGGCGTTTACCGAGGCTTGGACTAACGAGGCCCCCATCATCACGCCCGACGGTCTTATGACGTTCGAGGGCAGCTACAAGGCTCCCGATAACTCGGACGTGCTGCCCATCACGCACCGCAGCTTCGATAACGATGCCATCATGTTCACCGATGTCCCGGGTTCCACGCTCACGCTGCGCGGCCGCAAGTCGGGCCACGGCGTCAAGATCGACTTTGAGGGCTTTAAGTACATCGGCGTGTGGTCTGCCGCCAACGACGCCCCGTTTGTGGCGCTCGAGCCCTGGACCGGCCACACCACCATGGACACCGAGGACGACGTCTTTGAGCACAAGGTCAACACCATTACCTTGGCACCGGGTGAGACGGACGTTCGCAGCTTTAGCGTTACCCTGCTCTAGAGGTTCCGCCGTTCTAACGAACGACGGACCGGTCGACGCTGCGCGCCACCCAGAGCGACAATTTGTCATTCAAAAGGCAAGGCATGACCAGAAGGTCTATGCCTTGCCTTTTTCATGCTAACTTGTTCGCTCTGGGTGGCGCCCGCTGGCATTGCCAAAACATCGACGCTCCCAATGACTACCGTGTGTCTATTAATTTTTCGAGCTTGTGCTGCGCTGCTGGTCGCTGGCGTATATCCTGTTAAGTCGTCAGCATACGATTCAACAGGGAAGGCAGATTATGCATTCTCCCCATCAACGCGACGCGCATCCACAGCCGGTATGCAGCCGTCGCATCTTTTTGGGTAGTGCTCTCGCTGCGAGCGCTTCTGTCGTCGCCGGCGCACTTGCCGGCTGCCAGCGTCCCTCCACGCTGGAAGTAGTTCAGCCCACGACGGGCGGCGGTCGCGATGACCTGTCCGATTCCGTTATCGGCAAGGACAAGATCCGCATCGGCATGGAGGCGGCCTACGCCCCGTACAACTGGCAGGTTTCCGAGGCCAGCGAGTTCACGATCCCCATCGACAACGTGCAGGGCGCCTATGCCGATGGCTACGACGTGCAGATCGCCAAGATCGTCTGCAAGGCTCTCGGCGGCGAGCCCGTTGCCGTCAAGCAGAGCTTCTCGGGCCTTATCGACTCGCTCAACAACGGCCAGATTGACCTCATCATCGCCGGCATGAGCGCCACGCCCGAGCGCGAGGAGTCCGTCGGTTTTTCCGACCCGTACTTTATCGGCTACTTTGGCCTGTTCGTAAAAGAGGGCTCGCCCTACCAAAACGCGACCAAGCTCAGCGACTTCAGCGGTGCCACGGTGCTCGGCCAAAAGGACACCATGCTCGATACCGTCATCGACGAGATCCCGGGCGTCGTTCACAAAAATCCGGTCGATTCGGTCCCCACGGTGTTCTCGAATCTGCTGCAGGGCACGTGCGACGCCGTGACCTACAACACGGAGAACGAAAAGGGCTATATGGCCCAAAATCCCGGTATCGTCCCCATCCACTTTGCCGAGGGCGAGGGCTTTAAGCAGGAGGTCACGGCAAATGTCGGTTGCCGCAAGGGCTCGGACAAACTGCTTAAGCTCATCGACAAGACACTCAAGGGCATTAGCCAAGAGGAGCGCGACCAAATGTGGGACGCGTGCCTCGACCGTCAGCCGGCATAGGGAGGCAGCATGAAAGGCATCAATCGTCTGGCCTCCTTTATCAAGGCCGACCACCGTTATGTGTACCTGGGCACGAGCGTTATCGCGGCGCTCGGCTTGGCATTTAGCCAGCGCAACCCCACGCCGCTGAGCTTTTTGGCGCCCACCGGCATCTTCCAGGATTGCCTTTGGGCGATTCTTTGGGCCTGGATCGTCGTGTCGGCGGCAGCGCTCGTCACCAAGGTTATGCACTGGAGCGACTATCGCGAAAAGTCACCGTTTGCATCCGAGCGTTTCCGTCGCGGCGCGCGCCTGGGCAGCTATGTCGTGGTCGTCATCGCGGCGATCTTCTTTGTCGACCGCTGCGTCATGTCGTTTATCGATCTGGTGCAGGTGAGCATTGTCTCGGATTCCAACCCCAGCGACTTTTTGTCGAGCTTGGTCTACATGACCTACAAGAGCGGCGACTTCTTCATCCGTGGCATCGAGATCACCATCGCGCTTGCCACCTTCGGCACCGTCATCGCATTCTTCCTGGCGCTGCTCTTTGTGTTCCTGCGTATTCAGACCTTCGACCGCGTAGACAACGACCTGGTGCGCTTCTTTAAGAGCATCGGCCGCGGCTTTGCGACCGTCTACTCCACCATCGTGCGCGGCACGCCCATGATGGTCCAGGGCCTGCTCATCTATTACGCGGGCTTCACCGTTTTGCGCGGCATGGGCTTCGAGACTGCCCAGGCCAACCAGATTTGGAGTACCTTCACCGCCGGCCTCGTCACCATCTCGCTCAACTCCACCGCCTACATGATGGAGGTCCTGCGCGGCGGCATCGAGTCCATCGATCCCGGCCAGGCCGAGGCAGCGCGCTCGCTGGGGCTTTCGCAGTGGCAGGCTATGCGCAAGGTCGTGTTCCCCCAGGGCATTAAAAACGCGATTCCGGCGCTCACCAACGAGCTCATCATTAACATCAAGGATTCGTCGGTGCTCTCGGTCATCGGCGTGTTCGACCTCATGTATGCCACCACCACCGTCGCCGGCGTGTACTACCGCCAGATGGAGGTCTACTGCGTGGCGCTCGTGGTCTACCTGATCCTGACGCTCGTGGCGAGCCGCCTGCTCGAGGCCTTTGGCAAAAAGCTCGGCGCCGAGGCTCCTGCCACGCTGCCCAGCTCTAACTAGGCTTAAGACGAGGAGAATCATCATGGCAGATACCGCCACTACCGGCACCGCGGCCGCCGCACAAACTAAAGAGTCACTCATCCGCGTCGAGGGCCTGCGCAAGAGCTTCGGCTCGCTCGAGGTGCTCAAGGGTATCGACTTGTCCGTCAATCCCGGCGAGGTCGTCACCATCATCGGCGCCTCGGGCTCGGGCAAGTCGACCTTCCTGCGCTGCCTCAACCTGCTCGAGACCCCGGACGCGGGCCACATCTGGTTCCACGGCCAGGACCTTACGGCCGAGCGCTGCAACATTAACAAGCTGCGTGAGGACATCGGCATGGTGTTCCAGGGCTTTAACCTGTTCAACAACATGGATGTGCTCGACAACTGCACGCTTGCGCCCGTCACGCTCAAAAAGATGAGCAAGGCCGAGGCCGAGAAGGTCGCAATGGAGCATCTGACGAGTGTGGGGCTCGAAAAGTTCGCGCACGCCGCCGTGGGTCGCCTGTCCGGTGGCCAAAAGCAGCGCGTGGCCATCGCGCGCGCCCTGTGCATGAATCCGCAGATCATGCTGTTCGACGAGCCGACTTCGGCACTCGACCCCGAGATCGTGGGCGAGGTGCTCGAGGTCATGCGCAAGCTCGCTGCCGACGGCATGACCATGGTCGTCGTCACGCATGAGATGGCCTTTGCCCGAACCGTATCCGACCGCGTGGTCTTTATGGACAAGGGCGTGGTACTCGAGGACGCCGCGCCGGCCGAGCTCTTTGGCAACCCCAAACACCAGCGCACTCGTGAGTTCCTCTCTCGCTATCTCGAGGACAAATAACCGACCGCAAACGCTTACGTTGCAGGGCCGCTCCCGTGGGGCGGCCTTTGTCGTCACAATCGAAAGGATGTCATGGCCGAGGTTTGGCGCTTCTTTGCGCATGAGGACGATTTTGCCGATATAGACGAGGCCGGCGCGTGCGAGCGCTTGGGCCGCGTGCTGTCGTTTCCGACCATTTCGAGCATGGATGCCGAGGCGGTGGATTGGCAGCCCTTCGACGACCTGCGCGCGTATATGCAGCAGGCCTGGCCGCACGTATTTGCGGCGGGCGAGGTCGAGCTTGTCGGCCATTCGCTGTTGGTGACGCTTGGCGGTTCCGACTCCGCCCTCAAACCCGTCATGCTCATGGGCCACATGGACGTGGTCCCCGTGGTGCCGGGCACCGAGGCCGACTGGACGCATGCTCCCTTTAGCGGGCACGTGGACGACACCTACATCTGGGGCCGCGGCGCGATCGACATGAAGGACCAGGTCGCAGGCATTCTCGAAGCTGTTGAGTATGCGCTGGCGCACGGTTGGCGGCACGAGCGCACACTGCTCCTGGCCTTTGGCCAGGACGAGGAGACTACGCAGCACGGCGCAGGCGCCATTGGCCGCGCGCTCGAGGAGCGCGGCATTGAGCTTGAGTACCTGATCGACGAGGGCGATTACCGCATCGCTCCGGCTGCCGAGTACAGCGCGGGCGAGGGTTGGCTCATGCACGCCGACCTGGCTGAGAAAGGTTATGCCGACATTGTGCTCAAGACAAAGAGTGCGGGCGGGCATTCCTCCAACCCCTACGGTGGCACGTCGCTCGAGGTGCTCAGCCGTGCCATCACCGCAATCTGCGATATCGAGTGGCCGACGCGCGTGACCGACTTGCTTGCCGCCCAGCTCGTCGAGTTGGGGCTCTACACGGCCGATGAAATTGCCGCCAACAAGGACGCCATCGTGCGCGAGTGCCTCGCTAGCAAGAAGCTCTATCCGCTCGTGACCACCACTTCTGCACCGACCCAAATTGAGGGTGGCAGCACCGGCGCCAACGTAATGCCGCAGGATATGTGGGCCAACATCAACTTCCGCATGCTCGAGGGCACGAGCGTGGCCGACGTTGTGGCGCGCTGCCGTGAAGCGGTTGCCGAGGCGGACCTTGCCGACCGTGTCGAAGTGGAGCTGGGCCCCGGCAGCTCCGAGCCCTCGCCGTCCCCGCGCATCGGTGGTCCCGGCCTCGAGGCGGTTCGCTCCATCGCCGCCCGCTATTTCCGTGATCCAAAGGGGACGGAGGAAAACGGATCATTCGAGCCAGTGGCAATTGTGCCCTCGACCGTGATTGGCGCGACCGACGCTGCTAACTACCAACGCATTTGCCCTGAGTGCATTCGCTTCTCGGCCTTTGTGGTCGACGATGACGAGTGCGACCGCGGCGTCCACGGCACCAACGAGCGCATCACCCGCCGAGCCTACCTCCAGGGCATCCGTTTTCTCATCTCCCTGCTCCAAACGCTCTAGAATTCGACCAAGCGACAGTCCCTTTGTTAGCCGTTGGGGACGTTCTTAAACGACTAGTCGTAAAGGAATGTCCCCAACGGCTACGTCCGCTCATTCCGTGCGGGTTATATGCAGGTTTGCCTGCGCACGCTATCATGTATGGGTTAGACCGCAACTATGTACCCCGTACGCGAAGGGATGCGCATGTATCTGAAGATCGACATGCTCTAGCTGGACTTACCCCCGCAATGGCGCCGTGCGCCCCATCAATTCTGCCGATTTTCACCTTCACGCATATAAAGGAGTCCCGTCATGCGCGACAAGCTCGAAAAGATCATCAAGGCCTACGAGGAGCTCGAGAAAAAGCTTTCCGACCCGGCCGTCGCCTCCGATATCAAGGAGTTCACGCGTCTCAACAAGGAGTACGCGCACCAGTCCGACCTCATCGCTGCCTCGCGCGAGTACATCGGCGCGCTCGATGACATCGAGGCCGCCAAGGAAATGCTCCACGATACTACCGATGCCGATGAGAAGGAGATGCTCCAGATGGACATCTCCGAAAACGAGGCCAAGCTTCCCCAGCTCGAGGAAGACATTAAGTACATGCTCATCCCGAGCGACCCCAACGACGACAAGAACACCATCGTCGAGATTCGCTCCGCCGCTGGTGGCGACGAGGCGGCCATCTTTGCCGGCGATCTGTACAAGATGTATCAGCGCTTCTGCGAGTCGCGCGGCTGGAAGACCACCGTGCTCGACTCCAGCCCCAGCGAGGCCGGCGGCTTTAAGTCCATCGAGTTCAAGGTCGAGGGCGACCGCGTCTACTCCGTCATGAAGTTCGAGTCCGGCGTGCACCGCGTCCAGCGCGTTCCCAAGACCGAGTCCCAGGGCCGTATCCAGACCTCCACGGCGACCGTCGCCGTACTTCCCGAGGCCGAGGAGATCGACGTCCAGATCAACCAGTCCGACCTGCGTATCGACACCTACTGCGCCTCCGGTCCTGGCGGTCAGTGCGTTAACACCACTTATTCCGCCGTGCGCATCACCCACCTGCCCACCAACACCGTGGTGCAGTCGCAGGAACAGCGCTCCCAGATCCAGAACCGCGAAGTCTGCATGCAGATGCTGCGCGCCCGTCTGTACGAGATGGAGCTCGAGAAGCAGCAGGCAGAGCTCGGTGCCGAGCGCCAGAGCCAGATCGGCCACGGCAACCGTTCCGAGAAGATCCGTACCTACAACCAGCCCCAGGACCGCGTGACCGATCACCGCATCGGCTTCAACTCCACCTACAACGGCGTCCTTCTGGGCGACCAGCTCGGCACCGTCATCGAGGCACTCGCCGCCGCCGAGCGAGCCGAGAAGCTGGCACAGGCCGTGTAGGTTCCGCCGTTCTACCGAACGGCGGACCAGCCGACGCTGCGCGCCGCCCAGGGCGACAATTTGTCATTCAAAGGGCAAGGCATGACCAGAAGGTCTATGCCTTGCCCTTTTCATGCCAACTTGTTCGCCCTGGACGTCGCTCGCTGTCCGTCCTCTACCTGCAGCGTTGCCTTGCTCCGGATACGGTATGCTCAACCTGCGGCGTTGCCTTGCCCCGGATGTGGCAGTTAGGGACGTTCCTTTTAATATGAGCAGGACATTGTCAAGAGGC
>NZ_QSPG01000028.1:0-20708 GCF_003436395.1 Collinsella sp. TM06-3
TAGTTCTTATTTAAGCCGTCCAAGTTTTGGGGTGCAGTTCAGTGCCGAGGAGAGCTTCTGTTGTCATCGTTATCTTTGAGCGCTGGCGCCCCGCGTTACAGCCCGCGAATGCGCACGGCCTCGGGCGGAAACTCCTGCTCGCCGGCATCGGTCTTGATGGTCGCGCGGCCCCAGATGTCCAGGCCCGCAAACACGCCGACCGCGGGCGGCAGGCCGTTGGGCGACACCGCCGCGACCTGACGACCCAGCAGCGGCACCATATCGAAGTACTCGCCCAGCACCGGGGCCAGCGGGCCGGCAGCGCCCTGTGGTGTGTTGGCAACAACCGCCCAGGCGTCAACGCGAGCGAGCACCGCCGCGCCCAATGCCTCGACCAGTACCTCGTCGCCCATATCCACGCCGAGCTCGCCCAGTGCCGAACGCTCAATATCCACCGTCACCGCGGCAAACATGCCCGCGGCACCGGCACCGCCGTTGACGGCGACGCGCGCGAGCGACGTCTCAAACGCAGGCGCGCCGCACACGATGCCACTCGGCCACTGGATGCCCACCTTGCCGGCAAGCCCCAGGCCCGGCGTTGCGGCCGTGCCCGCGAGCGCGTCCATCATGCCCATTGCGGCCACAAACGGCAGACCGTGGAAGGCGTGCATGTTCACATCGGGGCGCACGACCAGCGAAAACGTCAGCGATGCATCGCCCGCGCTCCACGCGCACCGGCCCGCGGACGCACCCTCGCGGCCCGCGTCACGCGCCGCGTCGAGCTCGGTACCGGCGGCAACAGCATTCATCTCAATCATCTACATACGCCCCAATTCGCCCACGATATGGCCCACGCGGTCCTCGGGCTCCTTGACCTCGACACCGTTGTAGCGGAAGAACCGCGCCGGGTCGTGCATCAGGTCCTCGAGCGGCACCAGCACAAAGTCGCGCTCGCCGATCAGCGGATGCGGCAGGCGCAGCTTCTTGCCGCCGTGGGTCTCGCCGTCCATCCACAGCAGGTCCAGGTCGATGGTGCGCGGGCCGTTTGCCTTGGCCTTTTTGGAGCGGTCGCGGCCCAGCTCGGCCTCGATCTTCATGAGCTCGTCGAGCAGCACCAGCGGCGCCAACTCGGTCTTGATCTCGATGACGGCGTTGGCAAACGCGTCCTGGCGCGTCTCGTAGGCCGGCTCGCTCTCGTAGATCTTGGAGGAGTTGGACACGCAGGTAAGTGGAATCTCGGCGATCATGTCGCGTGCGGCGCGGATGTTGTCGCAGCGATGCCCCAGGTTGGAACCCACGGCCACAAACGCGCGGCGCGGCTGCGGCTTGGCGACAGCCCAGTACCCGTTCAGGAACTGCGCAAAGCCCGCAACGTCATGCACGCGCACGATGTTGGCGCCGGCCTGGATGGCGCCCAGGCACACACCAAACGTGGCGGCATCGCGCGCGGCGGCATCGGTCACGCCCGAGACGGCGCCCACAAAGCGCTTGCGCGACACGGCGCACATGAGCGGATAGCCCAGCGACGCCATCTTAGCGGTCTCGCGCTGGATGACGATATCCTCGTTGGCCGTCTTGCCAAAGCCCGGACCGGGATCGATGCAGATGCGGTCGCGCGACACGCCGGCATGGATGAGCGCGCGGGCCTGGTCGGACAGAAAGCCCATGACGCGGCGCATGATGGGCGCCGAATCGGGCAGGGTAAAGCGGCGGAGCTGCGAGGTGGGCACATAGGCTTCCTCACGGCGGGCACTGCGGCGCATCATGGCGGCCAGGTGGTCGCTGGGCTCTGGTGCGACTTCGGTAGCTGCGGGCACGGCCTCGGGCGCAACGGCAGCAGGGGCAGCCTGCTCGGTAGCCGGCGTCTCTGACTCGGCAACAGGCTCGGGCGTGGGCTCTGATTCGCCAAACGGCAGCGAGGGCTGTACCACACCGCCCGGAAGCTTGGTCTCAACCTTGGACTCGCCCAGCAACTTGCCGCGACGGCGACGGGCTGGCTTCTCGGCCTCGCGCGCGGCCTCGGCGGCCGCTTCGCGTGCCTTCTCGGCAACAAACGCCGCAGCCGAGGTATCAAGCTGCACCGTCGCGTGCGTACGAGCAGGGGCGGCGACCTCGCCGGCGTGCATCACGATAACGCCGCAGGCGCTCGTCTTAACAAACTCGACCATCTTGGGGTCGGTGAAGCCCGTCACGTCGTTGACAATAGAGGCGCCGCAGCGCACGGCCGCCTTGGCAACTGCCACGTGGCGCGTGTCAATCGAGACGATGGCACCCTCTTTGGCCAGCGCGCGCACCACGGGCAGCACGCGGCGAGCCTCCTCGTCGGGGTTGACCGGGGTAAAACCAGGGCGCGTGGACTCGCCGCCCACGTCGATGATGTCGGCGCCGGCGTCGAGTATCGCCAGGCCGTACTCGATTGCGGCATCCGGGTCGAAGTGCTCCCCGCCGTCGCTAAACGAATCGGGCGTCACGTTGAGGACGCCCATGATGCGCGGACGGTCAAAGCTGAGCTCGTACTTTCCGCACCGCCATGTCTTGCTATCGTTCGCCATGAACATCCTCCTCAAATGCCCGCGCCGCCGCGCTCGGGCGCAGGCGGCGGGGTCGCTTTGCAATCAGTCTTTCTATTGTATCCGCGCACACGGGCTAGAACGCAAACGCGGCCGCGATGTCGCAAGAAATCAGCAGGTCGGCATTTGCATCTTGATCGGTGGGAGCAAGATTGCAAATGGCCAGCGTATCGCCGGTAAAGTAGCGCGTAAGGCCCGCCGCCGGATACACCACGAGCGAGGTCCCGCCCACAATGAGGGCATCGGCCGCGGCGATGGCGGCAACGGCGCCGGTCAGCACATGCTCGTCGAGCGGCTCTTCGTATAGCACCACATCGGGCTTGATGCGACCACCGCACGCGGGGCACACGGGCACGCCCGCGGCGTCCTCGTGCTCGCGCGAGCAAATCCACTCGGCGCTATAGACCGCTCCGCACGACTGGCAAATGTTGCGATGGACCGATCCGTGCAACTCAAACACGCGCTGCGAGCCCGCCATCTGATGCAAGCCGTCGATGTTTTGCGTCACCACGGCATCAAGCTTGCCGACGCGCTCCAGCTCGGCCAGCTTGGTGTGGCAGCGGTTGGGCTTAGCGTTAAGCGCGATCATCTTGGTTCGGTAAAAGTCGAAGAACTCCGCCGGATGTGTCTCGTAAAAGCTGTGCGACAGCATGGTCTCGGGCGGATAGGCAAACTGCTGGTGATACAGGCCGTCCACGCTGCGAAAATCGGGAATGCCGCTTGCCGTGGAAACACCCGCGCCGCCAAAGAAGACCACGCGCTTGTGGGTATCAAAAAGCTCCGCCAGCGCGGCGGAGGCCTGCTTGGGATCCGATATTGCCTGCGTCATATGAGCCCTCCGTCCTTGTTGATCGGGGCGACTGCGATTGCGCCGTCGTCCGCGGGGCCCGCCCCGCCCCTGTTGCGCTAATCTTAAGCCTGCCAACCCCGTCGAAAGGACACCATGCCTCAGACTTACACTTTCGCCTCGTGGAACGTCAACGGCCTGCGCGCCGTGCTCAAAAAGGACCCGAGCTTTATCCAGATCGCGCAAGAACTCGACGTCGATATCCTGGCGCTGCAAGAGACCAAGCTGCAAGAAGGCCAGGTCGATATTGACCTGCCCGGCTATCACCAAACCTGGAGCTACGCCGAGCGTAAAGGCTATTCGGGCACTGCGGTCTTTAGCCGCCAGGAACCGCTGCGCGTGCTGCACGCCGACGCGCTGCTACCCTACGCCGACGAAGGCGAGGCTGCCGAGCTCGTTGCCCAAGCCGCGACCGAGGGCCGCGTCTGCGCGCTGGAGTTCGACAAATTCTGGTTTGTCGACGTCTATACGCCCAACGCCCAAAATGAGCTCGCGCGCATCGATGTGCGCATGGCCTGGGACGATGCCTACCGCGGCTTTTTGAACGCACTCGAGCGCGAGACCGGCAAACCCGTCGTGACCTGCGGCGACTTTAACGTGGCGCACGAGGAAATCGACCTTAAGAACCCCGAGTCCAACCGCGGCAACGCCGGCTTTTCGGACGAAGAACGTGGCAAGTTTACCGAGCTGCTCAACGCCGGCTTTACCGATACCTGGCGCACGGCAAACCCCGACGTCGAGGGCGTCTACAGCTGGTGGAGCTATCGCTTTAATGCCCGCAAGAACAACGCAGGCTGGCGCATCGACTACTTCCTGGTAAGCGACGCAATCGCCGACAACGTACGCGACACCGGCATCCGCAGCGACATCTTTGGCAGCGACCACTGCCCCGTCACCCTCACGCTAGAGCTCTAGCCCCAACTGATCCCCTGGGGACGGAGGAAAACGGATCATTTTGGGCCTCGTGAGGGTATCCGTGTGACCCATCCGCCACGAAACACGCCCATCTACTACGTTTAAGCCACCACCCTCAACCACAGCGAACAACGCCAAAAGAAAACCGCAGGTAGAAAGCCTGCGGTTTTTCATAAAACGCGAACATTGTCGGGGGCATCAAGCTAAACGTAGTAGATGGGCCAGTTTCGTGGCAAGCGCCGTCAACTGATTCCCTGGGGACATCTGGGGACGGAAGAAAATGGATCAATTTGGCTCTCTGAGGGCCACGATGCCCGTCATATCAGCCGGCCATTCCAAAACTTTGCCGGTTTACGGGGCTGAATCGCGAACCCCTAACCATACGCAATTCCGAGATAATAAAATCGCAGGTAGACGGTGTGCCCTATTTCGAAAAATGCTGGTATGGTCGGCCCGCGCTAATCTAGCCCCGTAAACCGGCATAGTTTTGAAATGGCACTTCGGCAGTATTGATTCCCGCCCCGGCGTAACCAACCCTACAGCCCGTATTTCACGACGACTCGGTTGATGCGGCGACACCAAGGCTTGTACAGGGCGACCAAAAACACGCAGGTCGCAAGGCCGTGCGTGATATCGAACGGTACGGCGGTGGCAAGACGCGCCATGGCACCCGCCCACGTGAGCGGCTGTACAAACCCAATGATGTCATACGCGTTGATCACAACGCCGTACAGCAAACCCGAAGCAAAGCCGTAGATCAACAGCGCCGGCATACGCACGGTGCCATCGGCGCGATCAAAAGCGCCGGCATGCGCCAACGCACCGCCAACGTATCCCACGAGCCCCCAGGCATACATCTGCCACGGCGTCCACATGCCCTGTCCAAAAAAGAAATTGCTGGTCAGCGCCGCCAGCGCGCCAACCATAAAACCATTGCGGCAACCAAGCGTCGCCCCCGCGATAATGGCGATGGCGCTCACCGGTTTAAAGTCGGGAATGGGGCCAAACAGAATGCGCCCCGCCGCAGCCAACGCCGCCAGAACCAGCGTTGGCACAATCTGGCGTAAGCCCGGGCGCGACGCCTCGTAGCCCGCAAAGAACAGCGCGAGCACCAGCGCCACCACGACAAGCATGGCAAGCGCCGCCTGTTCAACGCCCGCCAGCAACGCCGCAGCCATCACGGCTGGCACCGCCAGCAGCAGCGGTATCTCCAGTTTTGCGAGTAGGCGCACGATGCGATAATCCGCCATCCCATCACGCCCTATAAAACACGTTGTCGGCAAAGAAGTCGACCGGCGGCTCCATGCAGGCAATCTCACCGTCAAACATCATGGCAACGTCATCGGCAACCTGCTCGGCAAAATCCAGATCGTGCGTGGCCATGATGACGGTGCCACCAACCTTCGCATGGTCACGCAGGGCGCGGGCGATGATGCGGCGGCTGAACAGGTCTAGACCCTTGGTGGGCTCATCGAGCAATAGCAGTTCGGGGCCGATTAGCAGCAGTTTTGCCAATGCAAGCAGTTGACGCTGCCCGCCCGAAAGATCGTACGGATGGCGCCCATCCAGACCCGACAGCCCCAAGCTCGCCGCACGCTCCCGCGCCAAGTTCTCGTCATATCCGCAGGTCGAGGCCCATTCCATCAGCTCGTCGCGCACCGTCTCGGCAACCAACAACGCCTTGGGATTCTGAGGCAGCAGCGCCGCCGATGCCGCCCCACGCACCATGCGACCACGCTGCAACTTGACCGTTTTGGCCAGCACCGAGAGCATCGTCGACTTGCCGCAGCCGTTTCCGCCCACAATCGCATGCACCGCGCCAGTCGAAAACGCCACATCGAGTCCGCGCAGCACCCAGCCGGACGCCCGATCGTAGCGAAACCAGCTTCCTGTCAAGGTGGTGGCCGAGCCAGCGTACATTTTTGGGAGTATTCTGCATCCACCGGCGCGCGATGACGCCCCCGAGTCGTCCTGCGGCAAGATTTGCGCCTCAAATTTAGCCGATTTGTCCGTTTTTGGTCCCTTTTTCGCACCCGCAACGTCCGCGTGCGGGTCTAAAGAGCCCTGCCGGCCACCAGCGATGCTGAAAATTCCGTTTTTTGCACGCCGCGAGCCACCCCACCCTGGCACCTCGCCAGAAAACAGCTCTTCGCGATGCCCCAAGGAGGCAATGTCGGCCACCTCGCGCACGCGGCCGCCCTCAATCCGATACGCGCACGTCGCATACTCGAGCATTGGGCGCGGTTGATGCGTAGCCACAACAACCGTGCAGCCCAGCTCGCGATTCACACGAAACAGCGCGTGCAGAAAATTCTTCTCGGCAACGGGATCGAGCTGAGACGTGGGCTCGTCGAGTAGCAGCACACGCGGACGCAGCGCCAGGACGGCGGCAAGCGACAGCAGCTGCTTGCGGCCACCCGAAAGCGTATCGGTATCGCGATGAAGCCAGTCCTCCAGACCAAAGAAATAGCTGGTTTCGGCAACACGGCGGCGCATCTCGTCGCGCGACACCCCCAGATTCTCTAGGCCAAACGCCATCTCGTGCCACACGGTCTCGCACACAATCTGGTTCTCGGGATCCTGGAACACGTAGCCCACGCACTCCGCAGACGCGCGCACGTCCATGTCGGCAACGTTCTCGCCCAGCACGCGCGCATCGCCAGTGCGCTCGCCCGCCGGAGCGATCTCGGGCTTGAGCAGCGACAGCAGCGTCGACTTACCCGATCCGGTACCGCCAACAAGCAGCGCAAATGCACCTTGGGGAACAGACCAGTCGAGCCCCTCGAGCACCGCAGCATCAGCCCCGGGGTAGGCAAAGCTCAGGCTCCGCGCCTCAATCGCCGGCATATCCGGGCCGCACGCCGCACCCGACACCGGGCCCCTATCCAACCGAGCCATCAGCCAAACCCCTTCTCATCGATCACATGCAACACGCAGGGCAGCACCATCCATGCAGCGTACACGACATAGCCCAGCCACGGCGCCGGCACCGAGAGCTGCGGATAAAACGAATACTGCGTCGTCGCGGTCCATGCCACCGCCACCGCGGCGGCACCAAACACCGCAAGTCCAACCAGCGCGGCAGCATCGCCGCGCGCCAGCCGATACCACGCATACGTCGTACGGCGCGACGCAGCACCCCACCCGCGCGAGCGCATGGCATCCGCGCGCTCAAGCGAATCTTCCATGCCCCAGCCCATCAACACGCTCGACGCCCGCAGGCGCGAGCGCACGGGGTCGGCCGGCGCGCGGCCCGGCACATCAATCGCATCCTGCACCGCCAGCACCGTACGACCGCGGCGCAAAAACTGCAGGATAAGCCGCATGCACATCGAGATCATGAGCGCAATCACCGGTGCGGCATTGCCCAGCAGCGCGAGCACCTTGTCGTATTCGAGCATCGATGCCGCAGCCTCAAACCACAACACGCTCGCCACGAACAGCCCGCCCATGCACAGGCCGTATACCATGCTCTCCAGATACACCGCGCGCATGCCAATACGGAACAGCTCCGTCGAGCCCGAGGCGCTAAACAGCGGATTGAGCACCGCAACGATCAAAATCACCGGCAGCTGCCAGCGGAGTGCGCCCAGCGTGCGGGCAGCCCCACGCGTCGCAAATCCATACGCCAGCCCGCCCGCAAGCGACAGCGCGATCAGCACCGGTTGCATCGAGAACATGGTGAGCCCCAGCGTCAGCACCATGTAGAGGGCCGGCACAGCCGGATGCGACATCGAGAATGCCGCGACGGGCTCGTTGCCCGATTCCTCTCGCATGATATCCACGGGCACCCCATCCCCTCGCTCAAACGTCAACGCCGCAGCGCCGCCACCATACACAACCAGCGCAAACACCGCGTCAACGGCACCGACATCGGCGGCAATGCGTCAATCGTTACGCGCTCATCATATGCCTGCGGTATCATATTGCGCCGTGTATCGTTTCCAAACACACGTCTCTATAACGTAACAGGAGATCACATGGACGCAACCGCAATTATCCTCGCCGCCGGCGAGGGCACCCGCATGAAGTCGAACCACTGCAAGGTTTCGCACAAGATCCTGGGCAAGCCCATGGTTCAGTGGATCGTCGACGCCACCATCAAGGCCGGCTGCAGCCGCGTCGTGGTTGTCATCGGCAGCCATGCCGACGAGATGCGCGCCCTCATCGACGGCGCCTACGCCAACAGCGCCACCAAGGTCGAGTGCGTCGAGCAGACCGAGCGTCTGGGCACCGGTCACGCCGTGAAGGTCGCACTCGAGGCCTGTGGCATCACGCAAGGCCCCGTCGTGGTGCTCAACGGCGACCTGCCGCTCATCACCGCCGACACGGTCGCCAAGTTCGCACAGACCGTCGCCACCGGCGAGCTCGCCTGCACCGTCATGACCATGACCCCGCCCGATCCTTTCGGATACGGCCGCATCAAGCTGGGCGCCGATGGTCAGATCGAGCGCATCATCGAGCAGAAGGACTGCACGCCCGAGCAGGCCGCCACACTGCTGGAGTGCAACGCCGGCTGCTACGCCTTCGACGGCGCGCAGCTCGCAGCCCACATCGACGAGATCGGCAACGACAACGCGCAGTCCGAGTACTATCTGCCCGACATGCTCGAGATCCTCAAGGGCCACGGCCAGGCAGTCTCCATCTTCCACTGCGACGACTACCGCGATGGCCTGGGCGTCAACAGCCGCATCCAGCTCGCGCAGCTCACTGCCATCGCTCGCGACCGCATCAACGAGCACTGGATGGCCGAGGGCGTCACCTTCATCGACCCCACGCAGGCCTGGATCGGCCCCGACGCCGTCATCGGCCGCGACACCGTCGTGTGGCCGCAGACGCACCTGATCGGCCACGTCACCGTGGGCGAGGAGTGCCAGCTCGGCCCCAACAGCCGCCTCACCGACACCACCGTCGGCAGCGGCTGCACCATCGATGAGACCATCGCCATCGAGGCCGTCATCGAGAACGGCGTCGACTGCGGCCCGCGCGCCTACCTGCGCCCGGGCACTCACATGCTCGACGGTTCCAAAGCCGGCACGCACGTGGAGATCAAGAAGTCCACGATCGGCGAGGGCTCCAAGGTGCCGCATCTGTCCTACATCGGCGACACCACCATGGGCTCCGGCGTCAACGTGGGCGCGGGCTCCATCACCTGCAACTACGACGGCGTGCACAAGCACAAGACCGTCATCGGCAAGGACGCCTTCATCGGCTCCGACACCATGATGGTCGCGCCCGCCCAGATCGGCGACGGCGCGCTCGTGGCCGCAGGCTCCGTCATCACCGAGCCGGTCCCGGCCGACGCACTTGGTCTGGGCCGCGCCCGTCAGGTAAATATTGAGGGCTGGGCCGCCGATTATCGCCGCCGTCTGCACGAGGACGACGAGGTATAACGTTTTACCAAGCACAAAAGGAGCTGTTCCATGGGGACGGCTCCTTTTTTCTATCGTGACCTGCGCGACCGGATGAGTGGTCGGTTCGTGTCCGTTGACGGTAAAGACGTTATCAAGACCCGATAAACCCCGCCGCACGGTTACAATGCAACAAGGCATCTATATGGCATTCGATATAAAGGAGAAGGGTAATGCCGATTAATGATCCCGAGAAGTCGGAGAATATGCGCAAGTCCATCCGCGTGTATTCCGGTTCCTCCAACCGTCCCCTCGCTCAGAAGATTGCTGAGTACCTTGGGGTCGAGCTTTCGGGCCTTACGCTAAAGCAGTTCGCCAATGGTGAGATTTACGCCCGCTACGACGAGACCGTCCGCGGCGCCGACGTCTTCCTGATTCAGTCCGTGGCCGGCGGCAACGTCAACGACATGCTCATGGAGCTGCTCATCGCCACCGACGCTGCCAAGCGCGCATCCGCCCGCTCCATCACCGCCGTTATCACCCACTACGGCTATGCCCGCCAGGACCGCAAGGCCGGCCCGCGCGAGCCCATCACCGCCCGCCTCGTCGCCAACCTGCTCGAGCGCGCCGGCGTCAACCGCATCATCACCCTCGACCTGCACCAGGGCCAGATCCAGGGCTTCTTCGATATCCCGGTTAACCACCTGTCCGCACTGCCGCTGTTTGGCCAGTACTACAACGACATGCACTTCGACACCGACAACCTGGTTGTCGTCTCCCCCGATGTGGGCCGCGCCAAGGCCGCCAAGAAGCTGTCCGACATGCTCGGCTGCGACCTGGCCATCGCCCACAAGGGCCGTCCGCGCCACAACGCCGCCGAGGTCATGGGCATCATCGGTGACATCAAGGGCAAGACCTGCATCATCAACGACGACATGATCGACACCGCTGGCACCCTGTGCGCCAACGTCAAGGAGCTCAAGGCAATGGGCGCCGGCGACATCTACGTGTGCGCCACCCACGGCATCTTCTCCGGCCCGGCCATCGAGCGCCTGAACGATGCCCCCATCGTCGAGTGCGTCGTCACCGACGCCATCCCCGTCGAGGTCGGCGGCAAGATCAAGACCATCTCGGTCGCCGAGGAGTTCGCCCAGGCCATTTCCGCCGTTTACCACGAGGAGCCCGTCTCCACGCTCGTCGGCGGCGACTTCGCGCTGTAATCGCATCGTCCTTGCAACCCGGCGCATCACCGCCGGAACAGAAGAAACCCCCGCGCTCCCCCTTGCTTCGCAAAGGTCGCGCGGGGGTTTCTTCTGTTCCGGCGGCTCGCTCTGCCGCGGCCGTGCTTTTGTCTGGTGGGATTTCACTGAAACAAGGTCTCGGCTTCGGCGGGCGTGGTAGCCTTTGTCGTTGAACGAACTACTTATGTAACGAAAGGAAACCTATGGCAGCTGCACAGCCGCTTAAGATTCGCATGGTTGCCGGACTTGGCAACCCGGGTGAGGAATATGCCGAGACCCGCCACAACGCCGGCTTTAAGGCGATCGACGAGCTGGCCCGTCAGGCCGGCGTCACGTACTGGAAAAACCAGGCAGGCGCCGAGGTCGCGCTCATCAACATCAACGATCCCGAGGAAGAGGGAGGTAAGCGCCAGATTGTACTGGTCAAGCCGCAGTCGTACATGAATACCTCGGGCGGCCCCATCTCCAAGCTCTGCCGCGAGTACAAGATCAAGGCCGAGGAGCTGCTCGTCATCCACGACGAGCTCGATATTCCCGCCGGCGACGTGCGTGTTAAGGTGGGCGGCGGCCATGCTGGCCACAACGGTCTGCGCTCCATCATCGACAAGATGGGCAGCCGCGACTTCAGCCGCATCCGCACCGGCATCGGCAACCCTCCCGGCAAGATGGCCGTCGCCGACTACGTGCTTAAGCAGCTGCGCGCCCGCGAGGCCGAGGATTTCCAGGACACCTGTGCCCGCGCCGCAGATGCCGCCGGTCTGGCCATCGTCCACGGCGTAATCTACGCCCGCGACCACGTCAACGGTGCCGCCTCCGCCAACGGCAAGCACTAAAACCTACTATTTAGGGACAGGTTTATTTTGGCGGGTTTTATCTACGAAAACGCCCCGGTGGCCACATCGAAATAAACCCCGCACTGCCATACACACATAGCGCCCCAAAGGGGGCCGGCCTCATCACAACCTGAGGCCGGCCCCCTTTGCCGTTTTGCCTGATAAAACCGACCAAAATAAACCTGTCCCTTTTTGGCAGGTCACTTTTCCCAACCGCCGAAGACACACGTAAACAGCATGTCCATGAGGGTATAATTTGCACCGTATGTCTGCACAACGCCTGTGCGCGTACGGTTTTACTCGGGCTACCGTCCATTTCCGTGGAGGCACGGTTCGGCGGCCCTAACAAGAGAGGGGTTCTATGTATAAGATCCTGGAGAAGACGCAGTTCTCGGAGAAGGTGTTCAAGTTCCGCATCGAGGCGCCCGCTATCGCCAAGCATGCGCACGCTGGACAGTTCCTCATGGTTCGCGCCAACGAGACGGGCGAGCGCGTCCCGTTTACCCTAGCCGGCTGGAACGGTGACGAGGGCTGGGTCGAGTTCATCTTCATGGTGATCGGCAAGACCACCGAGATGCTTTCCACCTACGAGGCCGGCGAGTCGCTGCGCGACGTCGTGGGCCCGCTGGGCGTTCCCACCGAGATGGCCGAGGGCCCCTGCGCCGTCATTGGCGGCGGCGTCGGCCTGGCAATTGCCTTCCCGGTCGCCAAGCACCTGGTCGAGACCGGTCACGAGGTCCACGCCATCATGGGCGCCCGCACCAAGGACCTCCTGCTCATGGAGGACCAGTTCCGCGAGCTCCTCGACGAGGACCACATCCACATCACCACCGACGACGGCTCCTACGGCGAGCAGGGCGTTGTCACCGCTCCGCTGGAGCGCCTGCTGCAGGACAAGGCCGTGAGCCAGGTCTTCTGCGTCGGCCCCGTTCCGATGATGAAGTTCTCGACCCTCACCGCCCAGAAGTACGACACCCCCATCACCGCGTCGCTCAACCCCATCATGGTTGACGGCACCGGCATGTGCGGCTGCTGCCGCGTCGAGGTGGGCGGCGTGACCAAGTTCGCTTGCGTCGACGGCCCCGACTTCGATGCCACCCTGGTCGACTGGGATGACCTTCGTGCCCGCCAGGCCGCTTACCGTTCCGAAGAGGGCGCGTCCCTCAAGACCTATGAGGAAAAGAGCTGCGCATGCCACTAGTTAACGGTCGTTTCGTTGCCGATATGAAGTCGCCCCGCACCCCCGATAACGAGGAGCCGGCTGCCGAGCGCGCCTGCGACTTCCGCCCCGTCGACAAGGGCTTCACCGAGGAGATGGCGCTGGCCGAGGCCGAGCGCTGCCTCAACTGCAAGAAGCCGTTCTGTGTTGAGGGCTGCCCCGTCAACATCAACATCCCCCGCTTTATCGAGCAGATCCGCGCGAAGGACTTCGGCGGCGCCCTCGATACCATCCGCGAGGACTCCATGCTTCCCGCCATCTGCGGCCGCGTCTGCCCGCAGGAGAACCAGTGCGAGGGCAAGTGCATCCGTGGCAAGAAGTCCGAGCCCGTGGCCATCGGTCAGCTCGAGCGCTTCCTGGGTGACCGCCCCGAGCTCGCCTCCACGCCCAAGATGGCCCCCAAGAACGGCAAGAAGGTCGCCGTCGTCGGCTCCGGCCCGTCCGGCATCACCTGCGCTGGCGAGCTCGCCCGCAACGGCTTTGACGTCACCGTCTTCGAGGCTTTCTTCACCGGCGGCGGCGTGCTGGTCTACGGCATCCCCGAGTTCCGTCTGCCCAAGGCAGTCGTCAAGCGCGAGATCGACGGCCTGGAGGACATGGGCGTCAAGTTTGAGTACAACTCCGTCGTGGGCAACATGGCCACGGCCGAGGAGCTGTTCGAGCAGGGCTTCGACGCCATCTACGTGGCGACCGGCGCTGGCCTGCCCAAGTTCCTCAACGTCCCCGGCGAGAACCTGCCCAACGTCTTCTTCGCTAACGAGTACCTCACCCGCGTGAACCTGATGAAGGCCAACAAGTTCCCCGAGTACGACACCCCCACCAAGCACGGCAAGAGCGTCGTCGTCTTTGGTGGCGGCAACGTGGCTATGGACGCCGTCCGTACCGCCAAGCGTCTGGGCGCCGAGCACGCCATCATCGCCTATCGTCGTACCGAGGACGAGATGCCCTGCCGTCGCGCCGAGCTGCACCATGCTAAGGCCGAGGGCGTCGAGGTTCTGCCGCTCGTCTCCCCGCTCGAGTTTGTCGCTGGCGAGGACGGCTCCGTGTGCGCCGTCAAGGTCCAGAAGATGGAACTCGGCGAGCCCGACGAGTCCGGCCGTCGTCGCCCGGTGCCCATCGAGGGCGCCATCGAGGAGATCCCCTGCGACGTCGCGATCTCGGCTATCGGCACCAACGCCAACCCCTTCGCAAAGAAGATCGGCGGCAAGATGGAGCTCAACAAGTGGGGCTACATCGTTGCCGACGAGGAGACCGGCCAGACCACCGATCCCCGCATCTGGGCCGGCGGCGACATCGTCACCGGTGCCGCTACGGTCATTCTGGCGATGGGCGCCGGCAAGAAGGCCGCTGCTTCCATCACCAAGAGCCTGCTGGGCGAGTAATCACCCACAGCGCTAGCCATCAAACGGCAGAGTCCCCGTCGAGCACACGCCCGGCGGGGACTTTTTCTATGCCGACCGCCCAAACCACCACGATGGGGCAGACACCTTTGTGGTGGTTTGGGACTTGCCCGGTCGTTTTGTCTCAATCTGTAACAGCTGGAGTCCGTTGAGCCCTGCAGTTGTTACAGATCGAGATATTGTGCCGGCCGCCCACGCCGCATCTCAATCTGTAACAGTTAGAGACCAAATATGCCGCCTGGTGTTACAGATCAAGACGTTGGGCTGACGGCCGAACGGTTCATCTAAATCTGTAACAGTTAGAGCCATTTTCGCTGGCTTGGTGTTACAGATCGAGACTATGCAAAAGCCGAGGATAGGCACTGCCGCCAAGGCCTTCCCCTCGGCCTAAAACAAAAACCACCACAAAGGTGCCTGTACCCTTTGTGGTGGTTTTTGGTCGGCTAGCCTTCGAGTTGAGCCACTTTGTAGCGGTAGGCAGCGGCGATGACGTCTTTACAGCCCTCGCGTCCCAGCTTAGCGCGGTTGACGACGATATCCTTGCCGCTCGTCATCTTCCACTTTCCGGCGCTATAGCGCTTATAGAACGCCTCGCGCGCCTTCTGCTGCTGCTTGACCAGCTTGGCGCCCTTCTTTTTGTTGAGACCACGCTTTTTGCGCACAATCTCGACGCGGTCCTCAAAAGGAGCGGTCACCAATACGGCAATGTGGTTGGGGTTGTTACGCAGCAGGTAATCGGACAGGCGGCCTTCGATAATGCAGCTCTCGGTCTCGCCCAGGTCCAAGATCACCTGGCTCATCTTTTGGAACAACTTGTCCGAGTACGAACGCGCATCGTAGCGGTCGGGTAGGAACGCCATGTTCTCCACGGCCAGACGCTCGTCGTAGGCGGCCATCTTATCGAGCGACTCGCCCGCGCGCAGCGACGCACGCACCAGCAGCTCGTTATCGTACAGAGGAATCCCCAACTCGTCGGCAAGCATGCGACCAATCTCGTGGCCCTCGGCGCCAAAGTCGCGCGCGATGGTAATGACCACAGGATTCTTCTTGTTCTCCAGATCGCTCATCGCGATTCCTTTCTCTATGTGACAAAGGGGCTGTCCCTTTGCCACATTCTACGCTGCCACGATACGACGTTGATACGCTCGGACCAGCAGCGAGATACCAAAGTTGAGCACAAAGTACATCGCAAATACCAGGCCGTAGAGCATAAGCACCTGCGACAGGTCAATCGCGTGGGCCATCACGACGTTTGCCGTGTACATGAGCTCGGCCACGTTAATACCCGAAAGATACGAGCTGTCCTTAATGACGGTCGTGCACTGGCTAAACAGCGCCGGAATGATCGTCTTAAACGTCTGCGGCAGAATGATGTAGCGCATGGTGGCAAAGAAGCCAAAGCCCTGGCTCTGCGCTGCCTCAAACTGGCCGCGCGGAATCGAGTTGAGGCCTCCGCGCACAATCTCGGCCATAACGGCGCTGGTAAACAGCGTAAAGGCGATGGTCGAAATCACAATGTCCAAACCCTGCACCGTAAAGTAGATAAAAAGGATCCACAGCAGGTTTGGCGTGCAGCGGAACAGCTCGATATAGGCGCTCACCAAAATACGGAACGGGCGGGGCGCATAGCTTTTAACGAGCGCCAGCACCGTGCCAAAGATGAGCGAGAAAAAGATCGACAGCGCCGAGATCTCGATCGTCTTAACAAAGCCGCCCCAAATGTAGAGCAGGTTGGTCGCGTTGAAGATTTCCATGCGCTAGGCCTCCTCTACGTTGTCGAGTCCCAGCTCGGCCAGGCTCACGCCGCGCGGGCGCTCCTTGGAGCGGCGCTCGAGCCACTGCACCAGCATGGCGAGCGGAAAGCAGATGATGAAGTACATAAGGCAGCAGACGATGTATCCCTGCAGGTAACCGTACAGACTCACAAAGTTGTCGGAACGGTACATAAGGTCGCCGCCGGCCACAAGCGCCAGCACCGACGTGTTCTTGACCAGGTTAAGCGCCTGGTTACACAGCGGCGGCAAAATGATCTTGAATGTCTGGGGCAGCACGATGTACCAGTACGCCTGCGCACGGGTGAAGCCCTGGCTCTGGGCCGCCTCCATCTGACCGCGCGGAACCGCCTCGATACCAGTGCGGATGATCTCCGAAATGTAGGCCGCGTGATACAGGCCCACACCCAAGAAGCCCAACACGAACGGCGCGATGCGCACCGGCTGGTCGGCACCGGTTATGGCCTGCAAAAACTGCGGACCGGCCATGTACATAAAGAGCACCTGCACGGGCAACGGGGTGTTCTGGTAAAACTCCACGTACACGCGGCTTATGGCGCGCAGCACGCGCGAGCGAGTGGTAGAAAACACGCCCAGCAGCGTGCCCAGCACCAGCGACAGCAGCAGACCGGCAACGACCACCTGCAGCGTCACGCCAA
Source organism: Collinsella sp. TM06-3 (assembly GCF_003436395.1). Classification (NCBI taxonomy): domain Bacteria; kingdom Bacillati; phylum Actinomycetota; class Coriobacteriia; order Coriobacteriales; family Coriobacteriaceae; genus Collinsella; species Collinsella sp. TM06-3. The sequence goes on from NZ_QSPG01000028.1 coordinate 16,787, forward strand.
AGCCCTCCCAGAAGGGCCCCATGTTTTGAAATGTCGTCGACCAACGGTCGGCGTCAAATAATCCTTCGAGCATTTGATTCCTTCCTTGGACGATGCGCCTATACAAGACCCCAGGTCTTGACCTCTTGGTCGAGCCAGCCGTCGGCCAGGCGATCGCAAATCACCTGATCGACCACGGCCGAAAGGTCGCAGCCCTTCTTGGTCGCCACGCCGTAGCCCTGCTCGCCAAACTTGACCTCGGGCTGCAGCAGCTCAACGGTCTCGTTCATGTAGCCGGCCAGCGTGGAGCGGTCCATGGCAAAGACGTCGATATTGCCGGCGTCGAGTGAACTCTTGATGATGGGGTAGCCGCTAAAGGCCCTAAACTCGGGCTTGCAGCTAAAGCCGTTGTCCTTGATCATCTGCTCAATCAGGCCCTGCGTGGTAGCACCCTGGCTCACGCCGATGACCTTGCCGTCCAGGTCCTCAATCGAGGTAAAGCCCGAACGCTTCTTGACCATGAGTCCCACGTAGTCGGTGCGGTACGGCGTCGAGAAATCCCAGCTCTTCTTGCGCTCGTCGGTGATGGTGTAGGTCGCCGCGACCACGTCGAGCTGGCCGTTATCGATCAGCGGGCCGCGCGTCTTGGGCGTTACGTCGGTAAACTCGACAAGCTCCTGGGCACGGGCCTCCTTGTAGCTCACGCCAAAGACGGCGGCCGCGATCTGGTAGCACAAATCGACTTCCATGCCCTCAAAGCGACCCTTAGCGGTGTCGTAATAGCCGTAACCGGGAACGTCCTTCTTAACGCCGGCATTCAGATGGCCACGCGACTTAATGGCCGCAAGCTTAGACCCCTTGTCGGAGCCCTCGCCGCTGGTGGAGTTGCCGCAACCGGTAAGCGCGGCCCCCGTCAGCGTAAGCATACCGGCGCCCGCCAGCTGCAAAAAGTGACGGCGCGACACGGCCGCCCTCGTCATATCCGTCATGTCCACCACCGCACCTAGTGCAGAATCTTGGACAGGAACTCGCGGCAGCGCGGGTTCTCGGGATTATCGAAGAAGTGCTCGGGCGTGCCCTCCTCCAGGATGCGGCCGTCCTCCATAAAGATGACGCGGTCGGCCACCTGGCGCGCAAAACCCATCTCGTGCGTCACGCAGATCATGGTGATGTCCTCCTGCGCAAGCTCAATCATAACGTCCAGAACCTCCTGGACCATCTCGGGGTCGAGCGCCGAGGTCGGCTCGTCAAACAGGATGATGGGCTGCTTGGTGCACAGGGCACGGGCGATGGCGATGCGCTGCTGCTGACCGCCCGAGAGGTTCTGCGGATACTCGCCGGCCTTATGCGCCATGCCGACGCGCTTGAGCGCGGCGATGGCGATCTCGGTCGCCTCCTCCTTGCTCTTCTTTTGCAGCTTGATGGGCGCGAGCGTCAGATTGCCCAGCACCGTCATGTTGGGATACAGGTTGAACTGCTGAAATACCATGGAGCTATACTTGCGAGCCATCTCCAGGTGGTTCTTCTTGGTAAGCGGCGTGCCGTCGATGATGACCTCGCCCGACGTGGGCTCCTCAAGATAATCGACGCAGCGGATGAGCGTCGACTTACCCGAACCAGAGGGCCCGATCATTACGAGCTTCTCGCCGCGCTTGACGGTGAGATTGATATCTTTGAGCACATGCAGGTCGCCAAAGTACTTGTTGAGATGCTTGATCTCGATCATGTCTGCCATGAATGTCCCTTCCCTGCGTTTACACGAGTTGAACTATTGTACGGAAAGAACGACGTTTCCGCAGCCCACACTACATTCCCGTAAAGAACCCGCAACCTTTAACCCACTCATTGGGGACAGACTTAAATGAGTGCCCGCTCATTGGGCATTCATTTAAGTCTGTCCCCAATGAGCGCCGAAAATAATACAACCGCCCTTGTTGAGCATAAGTCAGCAAAAACCCGTACACGCGAGCAAGGTGACGTGAAATGAAAGGGCGCAGACCTTATGGTCGCGCCCTTGAAATTGAACGTCAGATTGCCGTGTGTACGGGTTTGCAGCGTCGAGCCGTTACGCGGTTTGGTAAAACCGCGTAACAAATTACGCAAGCTTTGCGCCGACGATCTTTGCCGCGGCCGGCTTATCGAAGTTGCCGCCGGTGGCCTTGCCGAGTGCACCCATGACCTGGCCCATCTGCTTCTTGGACGTGGCGCCCAGCTCGGCGATAACCTGCTCGATCAGAGCCTCGAGCTCCTCGCCCGAAACCTGCGCGGGCAGCAGGCTCTCCAGAATCTTGACCTGCTCGGTCAGATTGTCGGTACGCTCTTGGTCGGTGCCGGCCTTGATGGACATCTCTAGCGTCTCGCTCGTCTGCTTGATCAGACGCTTGATCATGCTGTTGACGTCTTCCTCGGTCACATCGCGGCGCTCATTGACCTCGATATTCTTCACCTCAGCCTTAACCTGGCGAATGATGGACAGGCGAACCTTGTCCTTGGCCTTCATGGCCGCGATCATTTCCTTCTGCAGCTCTTCGTTGGTCATCTGCAAATCCTCTCTAATAGCGTGGGCGGCACTCGCGCGAGTACCGCCCCATGATTACTCAGTCGTCGACGAATCGTCGGTCGAACTCTTGGTGACGCCCTTCAGGCTGACGTTGTACGGCACGTCCTTGGGCATGGGATTGACGGTGATGTCGGCATCCTTCTTGTACTGCTCTAGCCACTCGCTATACGCAGTGCTGGCCGCCTGCGTCTTCACCACGTTGGAGACGTACTTTTTGATGGCCTTGGGCACCTGGTTGATGTCATCAATCTGATTATCGACATGGAAGTAGTCGGTGCACTTGATGATGTGGTAGCCATAGGTCGACTCGATGACTTCGCTCACGTCGCCCTTGTTGAGCCCCTCGAGCGCCGTCTGGTAGCTGTCGACAAAGGTGGTGAGCTTATCCCAGCCCACATCGCCCTTCTTCTCCTTGGAACCGGTGTCGTCGGAATACTGCTTCACAGCGTCTTCGAAGCTCAGCTCGCCGGAGTTAATCTTGTCCAGGCACTCCTGCGCCTTGGCCTTGGCGGCAGCCTTGTTCTCGTCGGAAGCGTCGGAATCAACCTTGATCAGGATGTTCGACGAGCGGCGGGCGTCGTTGTAGCTGGACAGGTTTTCGTTGATGTAATCGACGATCTCGCTGTCCTTGGGCTTGCTGGTGGGCGCCACGGCATCCTTGAGCTTCTGCTGCGCCAGACTCTCCTTGAGCGAATCCTTGTAGGTGTCCTCGGTGTAGCCGTAGGTCTTAAGCGTCTTCTTAAAGGTCTTGGCGCCGCCCGCGCTCTTGCACGCGTCCTTCCAAGCCTTCTCGACCTCCTTGTCCGACACCGTCACGCCGTTTTCCTTCTGCGCCTGCTGAAGCAGGATCTGCTGCGCGTAGGAATCGATGAGCTGTTTGCGGTACTTCTTGGGCGTAAGGTCGTTGTTGACCAGGTACTGCGCCCAATCCTTGTCCTTGGTATAACCATAGGACGTGCGCATGCTCATGATCTGCTTGGTCACGGTGTCCTCGGTGAGGTTGGTGCCGTTGATGGTGGCAGCCACGCCACCAGTGAGCTTATAGCCCGAGCTGGCGCTTTCGGTCTGCGACATCAGGCCGGAGCACGCCATGGCCGAGACGGAGAGCAGCATCGCCAGCACGCCGATGACCACCAGGACAATCTTGACGGTCTTGGACACGTACGTCTTGCGCTGCTTCTTGCGAGAGCTGGAGGCGGCGCGGGCCTGCTGCTCGGGCGTCGGCGCGACCTCGGGGTTCTTTTTCTTGTTTGCCATGTTTGGCCTTTCACATCACGAATCGAACAAACGCCATTGTGTCACAACGCAGCCCCCGCGACAAAGGGGGCAACCCTGGCACTTGGGGACGTTCCTTTTAATATGAGCAGGACATTGTCAAGAGGC